>NZ_JBWYIL010000003.1:0-263619 GCF_056779755.1 Acinetobacter sp. 24-47-66 | reverse complement strand
TCAGAAGTGAAACCTCTTAGCGCTGATGGTAGTGTGGGGTTACCCATGTGAGAGTAAGTCATCGCCAGCTCATTATTCTAAACACCCCCTTTATTCGAAGGGGGTGTTTTTTTATGCAGTAAAGAAAAAAATAAAGAATTAAATATAAAGGGAAATGCATGGGTACGGAAAAATTAACTTCTAAATCGATGTCTTCACATAGTTAATTACAAGCGCAAAATATATCAATAAATACAAAAATGCCTGTATCGTTAACAGGCATTTTGAAAAGAGAATCAACGGATTATTACTGTTCTATATTGCTTGCCATTAAATTACCTTGTTCAGCTTCTCGCATGAAACGATCATGAGTTTCCTTGCTACGAACCAAGCCAGGCATTCGATATTCTGTATGACCGTAGTCATGAATTTTTGTCCAACGTCCTCCCCAAACTAAACCGACAGACTCAGCAACTTGACCATATAACTGATAGCCACGCATAGCCCAAGGATCACGTTCAGAAATAACGACTTTACCATCTCGCTTGAATGCGACATCAGCTGCCAAACCAAATTGGTGATAGCTACGGTATGCAGTCGCTAAGGTGGTTGCTTTATTCCGAGATAGGCTATTTTGTCGTGCAGGACTACGATAACCCTCTAGTAATACTAATTCATAGCCATGTTGTTCCTTCATAATTTTGAAGACCATAAGTAATCGTTGTTTATAGCGTGGATGCATCTTGTCCCACTTACGATTTACCATTGAAGTATCGAGATGACCATGAGACAACTCTGAATTTTCTACATTAGGAATAGTTGTCGATGAAACAGAACCGCCAGTTTGAGCTTGATATTGTTGCTCAAGACGTACAGCTTCAACGATTGCTGCATCGACGAGACTTTCTTCAACCTCTGGAGGAGGGGAAAGAATTTCCCCATTTAATAAGTTATAAATTTGAGGATCAGCTTTCTTTAAATAGTTCGCTTCTATTTTTGTAGGATCAACGGGTTTTGTAAAAGCAAAAAGCATAATACTGCTAAGTAAGAAAAAACCAGCAATGAGTATCCACCATTGCTGTAAGTGCCAATGCGTTTGAATTTGGTCTGCTGAAGCAGCATGATTCATTTCATGTGCAAATTTACGTGCGTTTAAAAGCTTTTTTTTACCTTGTGGTAATAAGCTTTGTGCAAAATCTATTACTTTTTGTCTTATCTCATAAGACATCAATAAAGTCAGTGCGATGATTAATATCACAAAACTGACAATGATAAAAAAAATCACGGTGCAGGTTCTTTCGCAGTTCGTGTGACTGAAACTTCTACGCTGGCTACAGGAATATCAATATTTTCATCAGTGTCAGCTTTACTTTCAGCAACTTTATTTGCATTGGCTGTCGTAGGCTTAGACTCAGGCTTTTTTATGGTTTTCGGTAATGCTTCAGTTGTGGTCTTTTTTACTGGTTCTGCTTTAGGTGGAACTTGGGGAGTTTTGTTACTTAAAGGTTGCGCTTGATTAAAAGTTGATTCAAAGGGATTTTTACTTGAAGTCACTGGTTGAGTTGCTTGAGCAGAGTTTGTTTGCTGATGTTTGAAAATATTATTAAGCTCATTTAGCTTGGGTTGAGCTTGGTGATATTCATCAGGTTCAGATTGCTCGTTTTGATCAGCTTGGGTGATTCCCGAATCAATATTGGACAATTTATCATTTGAGTGTGTTGAATCTGTATCTGCTGCGTTAATCGGTTGGAAGCTTGGTTGATTTAAATAGGTATAAAAAGCTAAAGATGTGGCAGAGATACCAATTGCTACACCAATGATCCCACTTACTAGAGGCGAAATTTTTTTATTTTTTTTAGTAGGTGTAAGGACTCTAATATTTTTCTTTTCTTGGCTCATATTGAATATCTTTTATGGTAAATGAATCGTTATGTGGGCCTGTTCAGCAGGTGCACTAATGACATTATTATATTGAGTCATGGCTTTGGTCTCTTGTTGACTGAGCATATAGCGAAGTCCAGAAAATGCCAATAATGCAAAGAGGAGTAAAAATAATAGAATCCAAGCGAATGGAAGTTCTCTATGAATAATGTTTTTAATTTGATCAGGCAATGCAGCGAAAGGTGAAAAGAGGGCTTTTTTACCTTTTAAATAATCTATTTCATCGCCTACGCGTGCAACCAAATGATTTAAGCTTTCAATTGATTCAATACGGTATTTACCTTGAAAACCTAACAGTAAACAGTAGTGAAAAACTTCTAAAGCCGCTAAGCGATCTTTTCCACGAGTTCTAATTTTTTCTAATAAGTCAAAAAATTGATAACCTGCGAGTTGAGATCCAAATAAAGTTAACTGAAGAGGACTAATTAACCACGAATTTTGTAAATGGAAATAACTAGGGTCCTGTTGTGTGACAATCGTTTCATCAAGTAATGCACAAAATGCATATTTTGCATCATGGATATCCTCGGCTGAGAACTGCAACTTCTTCGCTTGTAATTCGAAACGTTGTAGTTGATCCATGATTTTTTGGCGAAATTCATCGACATTGTCAGGAACGTATTGGTTACGAATTAAAAAAACGATATAGAAACCGTCATGCATTAAATCAACCAAATTAGAAGACTGTGTCAATTTATTCTGTTGCTGTGGTGTAGAGCCTGCTCCAATCTGACCGTCATCGAACAGTGAAGGTGCTCCATTAGGCATATTCATATTTTTCTCTTCTCAATCTCTAGCCATTCATCACTGCGATGAGTTCAATACTGATATCTTGGAATCCAGCAGGTACATAAATACAGATGGTTTCAGACTCCAACATGCGTTGATAGAGTTCATGATGAGGTTCAATTTCAAAATAACTCACACCAGAGCGGACTGGAATCGCAGTAGGTACTTGCATCAAATGGTGAATCGGAATAGCAGGCAATGCAGAGACGACACGTTGCTCAACATCGACTGTTGTGCCCACTTTAAAACGTAGTGGGACAATTTGTACAAGTTCGTGTGTCTGCATCATTGAACTAGACACAGCAATATACAGACGAGATTCGCGAGTGATCTTATCTGACTCTAAGCTACCAACCCAATACGAAGGACGTATTTCTTTAAGACTGATATTGAAGTATCGACTTGAAATGATTGTGTCAAGTAACTCTCTTAAAATGACATCTAACTGCGCAAAGCTATCTTGTAAATTATGATGTTGATATTGAGGTAAATGTTCAACTTCATAGGCTGTTGAGAATGTCAATAATGAGCCAGTCAATCTGAGTAATTCAAAAAATAAGCGTTCAGGGTGAATTTGGGGATGAGTCAATAAATGGCTGAGAGTTGCATGAGCAGTATTCAATGCATTCACTAGCCAAAATGAAACAATGTCACCTGATCTAAATTCAATTAATTTTTGTTCGTTTTCGCGATTGTTGGTTTGAATAGTTTTGATTTTTGCTTTAATGACATTCAAGGTACGTTTTAAATTAGCAACCAATGACTCACATGAAGCAATATGCAAAATTGGTGGAATAAATTTTGTATCAAGTTCAAAGCTTCCTGAACTATGACGCTTAATTTTTCCTATCGGCAAATATAAAAAACCATCCAGTTCATGAGGAGTATCATTCTGAGATTCCAGCAATTTCAGCTCAGCACGACGACGAATGTAAGTAATTTCAGCAGGTGTGGCATCTGTGAACAAATCATGAGTTTCATTCAGATACGAATGATATCGACTTGGTTGTGTCGAAGCCTCATGGGCGATATTACGCTTGTTTGGTTGAACGATAGGGAGCGCAAGAAAAATGGTCATTTCACCACGGAAATTGAGCTCATCGAGCAGTACGGGCTGAGGTAAAAGATCTCGCGAAGGAGCAGCGTAAATTTCACCATCTTGCCAAATCATTTCAATGTGCTCAATTGCTAGCACATGGGTCGTTAATTGAGATTCATCAAATTTGAGCTGTTGTACCCCATATGCGAATGGAATGGTGGCGCGAATAGTTTGATTTAAACGCTGTTCATGATAACTGTCTTGAATTTGAAAGTGCTGCGGTCTTAAAAATAGACCTTCACCCCACAGTACTTTTTCTGCTTTAAACATTGAGATTACCATTCATTAGATTCATTGCTATTTTTTACACCCAAGAGTTCATGGACTGATTCCAATGGGTTGTTATCGTTTTTAATGACTTGTGCGAGCCATTCATGAAGCGGCATTTGGCTCCATTTAATGGTTTTTTGAAGCATATAACTCACAGGACTATGTGGTTCATTTGCTTGAAAATAATCCGCAATATCTTTAAGCACCCGCATTGCTTGTTCACGATTTTGTAGATGACTTTGTGGTTGAGGTTGAAATGACTGCTGAGTTACTGCTGCTTGTATATTTGCTGTTGGAGCAGAATTTATATTTGAATTGTTTTCTTGGAATTGTAGGTCTTGATTCATGTCAGGAGTATCCTCAGACATTAAAAATGCATCTGCTTTGTAAATTTTTTTCAGTGTTTTATGTATGTCTTCCAACTGAGAATCAGTATTTGCGAAACTTGGAGCATCTAATTGCATCAGTTGATCAAGTACTTGCTTGAGGGTATCCCAGTGCGTCAAAATTTCTAAAAAGAACTGATAATTGTTGTATTGGAAACTTTTTGAGGTATTAAATAAGCTTTGTTCGAATTGCTCGAGTTCTGGATGATTCTGAGAAGATCCATAATCATCAGCATTTTTTAATCTTACATTTTGTTGATGCAGTAATTTTTCATAATCATAGATTGAATAGAAAGGAGCTGAATTGATGAGTGGAACACGTTTAATCAAAGCAGGTAACTGAGAAGTCAAACCTTGCAATAAACCTAGACGTTGATCTAAATCATCATCTTCAATTTCAGGATGTATATCTTTCCAATAATTGGATAACATACGATGCGAAAGCTCAAGGCTACGAGCGACTCCTTCATAACCGTAGAGTTGACTCCAAGCCTCGCTTAACCAAGTCAATAAACGAATATCTTTACTTTTTTGAGTCAGAACATCGATACATTTTGCTGAAACAAATGACCAATCTGCTTGTTTAGGTTCAGCTACCCAATCCCCCATATCTAAGAGCGGATCATCTTGGGTTTTCGCTTTCTTGATTTCATGAAATTCATTCGAAAAAGATAGATCTTCGCCACAGATTGCTTGATCTGAGATTGGTTGAAGTAGCTGTTCTATATCAATGTTCATATTAATTTATATACTCAAATAATTATGCTTCAACAATTTTCTTTTTGGTGGCTTTACGCTTTTTCGGTGCTGTTGTTGGATCTAATCGATACTCAATCACGTCATCTTTGCTATCAATTTGAATTAACTTAGGGACTTTGTTATCCGCCAAGGCGATCAATATTTGTGTTGCAAGTTCAGGTAAAATTGAAGAGTTTAGAATATTGTCGACATTACGTGCGCCACTATCGACTTCTGTACAGCGACTTAAGAGTAGTTCCACCAAATCATCCGTGTACTCAACACGTGTTTGATATTGTTTGAAAATACGATCAGTAATTTTGCCTAACTTATGATGAATAATACGCACAAGTAGATCATCATGGAGTGGGAAGTAAGGCACGATACGCATACGTCCCAAGAAGGCAGGTTTAAACTGTTTATATAAACTTGGTTTTAAATGTTCAATTAAGTCTTCTGCCGTAGGCCATTCTTCTACAGGTTTAGTCAAACAGGCCTGCATAATTGCGCTTGAGCCAGTGTTAGAGGTCAATAAAATTGTGGTATTTTTAAAATCGATAACACGTCCTTCACCATCTTCAAGTGTGCCTTTGTCAAAGACTTGGTAAAATAACTCTTGAACATCTGAATGTGCTTTTTCAATTTCATCTAACAAAACAACGCTATACGGATTGCGTCTAACAGCTTCAGTGAGGACACCACCTTGACCATATCCTACATAGCCTGGAGGCGCACCTTTCAATGAGGAAACAGTATGAGCCTCTTGATACTCAGACATGTTAATCGTGATGAGATGAGATTCCCCACCATACAGCTCATTGGCTAAAGCTAAAGCCGTTTCTGTTTTCCCCACACCACTTGGTCCAACCAACATAAATACCCCTTGAGGCTTGTTTGGATCTTCAAGTTTTGCTTTAGAGGTTTTGATTCCTTGAACAAGTTGATGCAGGGCATAGTCTTGACCCATGACGCGTTGTTCCAGTTTTTCTTCTAAACTTAGAATTTGCTTGATTTCGTCATTGACCATTTTTCCTACAGGAATACCAGTCCAGTCTGAAATAATCTCATTAATGATTTGAGCATTAACACGTTCAAATACTAGAGGTTGTTCACCTTGTAATATTTTTAAATCGGATCTAAGTTGCTGAATCTGATTTTTAAAATCATTAATGTGTTCTTCATGTTTTAATTCAGAATTTTTTTGCTCAAGTGTTTTGATTTTTTGAACAATTTCTAGTTCTTGTTTCCACTTTTCAGTTGTGGCATTTAACTCATTTTCTATTTCAGTGATCGTATTTTTAAGATTGGAGAGGCGTTCGTCATGCTGTGGGAACTGATTATTCTCTTGTTCCAAAATATCTAATTCAAGCAATAAATTATGATGTTGAGCATGTAGCTGATCTAACTTTACCGGCTGAGCATTCTGAGTTAATGCCACACGAGCGGCAGCAGTATCTAAAATACTCACTGCTTTATCTGGGAGTTGTCGACCAGCAATATATCGATGTGAAGAATGAACAGCAGTCACAATGGCTTCGTCATCGATTTGAAGATTAAAGTGTTTAGCCATGACAGGAATCATGGCGCGAAGCATATCAATCGCAACTTCTTCAGTCGGTTCTTCAACTTTGACGACTTGGAAACGACGACTGAGCGCCGCATCTTTTTCAAAATATTGCTTATATTCAGCCCATGTAGTTGCAGCAATTGTTCTTAACTCGCCACGTGCTAAGGCTGGTTTAAGGAGATTCGCCGCATCATTTTGACCAGCTTGACCGCCTGCACCAATCAGTGTGTGTGCTTCATCAATGAAGATGATGATAGGATGAGCGGAACTTTGAACCTCTTGGATGACTTGTTTTAAGCGATTTTCAAACTCACCTTTTACACTTGCACCTGCTTGTAATAGACCCATATCAAGAACATGGATATGTACATTTTTTAATGCATCAGGCACTTGGTTGTTGGCAATCTTCAGCGCTAAACCTTCAACGACAGCAGTTTTACCTACGCCTGGCTCACCTGTTAAAATAGGATTATTTTGACGACGACGCATCAGAATATCCAACATAAGGCGAATTTCAAACTCACGTCCAATGACAGGATCAATCCCACCGTTAAGCGCTTTTTGAGTCAAGTTAATGGTGTATTGATCTAGTGCAGGTGTTTTTGCATGAGATTCTGAACTTTGAATCGTATCCTGACTCTGAACATCATTTTGATGATCAGCTTGAGGGAGATGCTCTTCAATGCTAGCTTTACAAATTTCTATAAATTTGTGTTTCATCGTATCAATCGGGAACAGATCGAATAAACTCGATGCACGAAGCGCGATTTGATATAAATCTCCTGCAGTCAATAACGCAACTAATAAGTGCCCGCTACGGATGACTGGGGTTTGATCTGCGGAAGCAATAAGCCAAGCTTGTTCTAGCAGACGTACAATCGATTGAGCAAAAATAGGTGTACGCGTATTGCCTTTGGGCAAGTGCGAAATCGTTTCTTGTAAATCATCGATCAGTGCATTTTTAGAAATTTTATAGTGATCGAGCAAAATAGAGAGATCATTTTTTAAGTTTTGATTTAATAATTCGAAGAGTAGATGTTCAATTTCGATTTCGTAATTTTGTTGATTAATACAATAATTTGCAGACTTTTCTAGTGCTGTTCTTGTCGTAGGAGATAGTTTTGTAATCAAAATTTTCAAGTTATTCATCAGAATTCTCTGTGTTCAAATTATTTATAGTTACTTAAAATAGACCTGCATAACGTCTATTTTTAAGATTTTTAACGACTAAATATTTAATAAACAATAATTTTTAGTATGAAAAAATTCACCCATATTTTTTATTCTACCTAAATAAAGGTGATAAAAAAACTATCCTATAGTGTGAATCGTTTACAGAACTATATAATTTTGTAACTTAAAAAACTTAATTGTTTCTTTATTATAATGGTCATAATGTTGACTAAGTTTGCATTTATAAGTTTAAATTTTAATTAAATCTAATATCTAGAAGACATTGCTCTAAACATTGAGTGTGTTAAAAAAATGATTTAATGAATCATATAGTTAATGTAAATTTTATAATAAATGAGGGTGTGTTTTGAATACTAAAATTCTGCTTACAACTCTGCTAATTGGGTTGGGGATGGCGTCTACAACTTACGCAGATGAAGTAAAACTCAAAAGAGGTTGTGTTAAAGATCATCCATTAGTAGCGGGTGAAACAGACCAGACATTGCTACAAATTTATGCTCAAGCATGTGATAAAAAAAATAAAGACAACAAAAATGGTTTTCTAGCACAAGCAGCTCAGCGTTTTCAACAAATCGGACAAAATCAGAAAGCACTTCAATTGGTGAACAGTCTTAATGCACAAAATGTTCAGCACTCATCGTTAACAGATACTAAGTTTTTAGCTGGAATCGGAATCGCGAATGAGGCATTAGAGCAAATGCGTGGACCAGAAGTACGTTATTTGACTGAAGAGACTTACGAACCTGCGTTGGCACTTTCTGAAGCAGTTAAAAAAGCTAAACCTTTGACTGTAATCGAAACCAAAGTTGAAGAAGCCCCTAAGCGTGTTCAAGAGACTCGAACTACTCGACAGCCTGCACGTACAACGCGCCGTGCATCGACTCCAGCAAAAACAACACCTGCTAAAACAACGACACCTGCGAAAGTTGAAAAACCAGCAGCACCAAAACGTGAGAATCCGTTTGGCTCGTTGAACTGATCAAATTACAAATTTAGGAAAAAATAATATGGCCAAGCGTGAAAGTGTTCAAAAAAAATTACAACGCATCCGACCACCTCGAGTACAACTGACGTATGACGTAGAAGTAGGTGATGGTAAAGAAATAAAAGAACTTCCTTTTGTTGTTGGTGTATTAGGGGACTTTTCAGCAGCATCTGAACTTGAAAGAACCAAACTGAAAGATAAGAAATTTATTAATGTGGATTTGGATAACATTGATGAAGTAATGAGTTCGCTAGCACCAAGAGCAGCCTTCCAAGTTGAAAACACAATTTCGGAAGAGGGTGGAAATATGTCGGTAGATCTTACTTTTAACTCAATGGAAGATTTCCGACCTGAAAATGTTGTTCAACAAGTTGACCCTTTACGCAAATTGGTTGAAGCGCGTGAACGCCTTTCAGATTTGCGTAATAAAATTTCAAATAGCGAACGTTTAGAAGATCTGCTTGATGAAATTCTTCAAAATACAGATCAAGTACGCAAATTAAGTGCTGAAGCAGGAGGCGACGACCGTGAGTAATTTACAAACCGCACCTGCGACAAGCAATGCTGTTGAAGAAACGAGTCTTCTAGATTCGATTGTTGAACAAAGTCGAATTGCGCGTAACGATGATGAACATGTTCGTGCGAAAAATTTAATTGGTGAATTAGCCAAAGAAGTTATGGCTGGAACAATTACTGTTTCAGAAAACATGACGGTTTCAATAGATAAGCGTATTGCTGAAATTGATGCTTTAATTTCTGCTCAATTAAGCAAAATTATGCATCATGAACAATTTCAAAAGATTGAGTCGACTTGGCGTGGACTTTACTATTTCTGTCAAGAAACACCTTCAAATCCTTTAATTAAAATCCGCATTTTAAATACCACTAAAAAAGAATTGATTAAGGACTTCCAAGGCGCAACTGACTTTGATCAAAGCACATTGTTCAAAAAGGTGTATGAAGAAGAATATGGTTCTTTTGGTGGTGCACCTTACGCAACTTTGATTGGTGATTTTGAATTCGATCGCACACCGTCAGATATGTATCTTTTAGAACAAATCTCTCATGTTGCCGCTGCCTCTCATGCACCCTTTATTTCAGCAGCAAGCCCTTCAATTCTAGGTCTTGAATCTTTCACTGAAATTGATCGTCCTCGTGATGTATCTAAAATTTTTGAAACTGCAGAATATGTACAGTGGCGCTCATTCCGTGAAAGTGATGATTCTCGCTATGTGGCTTTAACTATGCCACGTGTTTTAGGTCGCCTGCCTTATGACCCTAAAGAGGGTTGGGTAACAGAAGGCTTTAACTTCGTTGAAGAAGTCTCAGGTGAAGATCACGATCAATATCTCTGGATGAATGCAGCATACGGTTTCGGTACACGTTTAACGAATGCATTTGATATGCATGGTTGGTGTGCGGCAATTCGTGGGGTTGAAGGTGGTGGTTTAGTGGAAGGCTTGCCAGTACATACCTTCAAAACCAATGATGGTGAAGTTGTATTTAAGTGTCCGACAGAAGTTGCGATTACTGACCGCCGTGAGAAAGAGTTGAGTGATCTCGGCTTTATTCCATTAGTACACTGTAAAAACACAGACTACGCAGCGTTCTTTGGGGCTCAATCGACTCAAAAGCCTAAGAAGTATGATAGCGATACAGCGAATGCAAATTCAGCACTCTCAAGCCAGATTCAATACATCATGGCTGTGTCGCGTATTGCGCATTATTTGAAAGCAATGATGCGAGATAAAGTCGGAAGTTTTGCTTCAGCTGGAAATGTAGAAAGCTTCTTGAATGATTGGTTATCTCAATATGTATTACTAGATGATGGTGCATCACAAGAGGCCAAAGCTAAGCGCCCACTTCGTGAAGCATCTGTAAAAGTTGTGGAAGACCCGGCAAACCCTGGTCACTACAAATCGGTCGTGTTTTTAAGACCGCACTTCCAGTTGGACGAGTTGTCGGTATCTTTGAGACTTGTCACTGAGTTACCTCAGTCCTCTAATTAAATAGAGCAACTTTATAATAACGTTAAATAAAACAGGAAATCTTCATGAAAGATATATATGTTCAATTTCGAGGAAAATACAAAGTAGACGGCGAATCTCGTGACACTGAGCACAAAGATTGGTTGGAAGTTAATTCTTGGTCTCATAACATCCGTCAGCCTAAATCTGCGACATCTTCAAGTGTTGGTGGTCATACTTCTGAGCGTGTTGAACATTCAGACATGTTGTTCGTTAAAGATTTAGATGCGACTAGCCCGAAACTTTGGGAAGCATGTTCTGCTGGTTACACTTTTGATGAAGTACAAATCGATTACTACCGTGCGAATGGTGATAAGCGTATCAAGTACCTTCAAATCAAATTGAAACATGTTCTAGTTTCAAGCGTAACACCATCTGTAAATGCTGAAGGTGTTCCGACTGAAGCATTTGGTTTGAAATATGCTGCTGTTGAGTGGACATATAACCAACAAGATATCGATGGTACTCAAAAAGGTGCGATCACGAAGCAATGGTCACTTTCTAACAACACTGCAAGCTACAAAGCTTAAAGTCTTGAAAGTGAGAGGAGTAGGGGCTGACTTAAGTTGGCCTTTATTCATCTTCTAGAGTAGGCAAGATGAAAACAAATTTAGATCATCTTTATCCATTTGGCTTCCGTTCAACTTTATTTGACCGCTTGATTCCAGAATATGAGGATCAGATCAAAGGCTTATCTATGCAAGAGCTACGTGAATCTGTTGCACATGACTTGGAAGATCTACTCAATAGTCGAGTAGCCAAGTTTGATCAAATTGATGACTTCCCTACGGTTAAAGGCTCGATTGCACAGTTTGGCATTATTGATTTTGTTGGATTATCAACAGCCAATCCAATGGATCGAGACAAAATTTGCCAATCTATTCAGCAGTCCATTGCGGCACATGAACCTCGCCTACGACAAATTCAAGTTGAAATGTTGTTAGACAGCGACAATATGGGCGCACTTTGCCTCAGTATTCAAGCATATTTAAATATCCATCCATTGTATGAGCCTGTAGTTTTTGATGCTTTATTGAAACCAACGACACAACAATATGTAATTTCGGCTAGATCTTAAGATTGGGGCTTTTGTGATAGAAGAACTTTTACCGTACTACGAAAAACAATTACAAGAATTTGGTCAACAATCTCGCGAGTTTGCTCAGAAGTATCCTAAAATTGCCCAACGGCTCTCGCTCAACCAAGAACAGATTGATGATCCACACATTGAGCGCTTAATTCAGGCGTTTTCGTTGATTGCTGCTCGAATTGATAAAAAATTAGCAGACAGTTATGACGTTTTTACACGTGCTTTATTTGAGGTGATGTTCCCTCAATATCTAAGACATTTTCCAAGTTGTACTGTCGTCAGTTTCGAGGATCAAAATAAAATAAAACAATTAACTGAAGCTCACGTCATTCCGCAGGCAACAACGCTAAAATCACGAAGCTTTAAGGGGGTACAATGTGAATTTAATACCTCTCAAGCTGTACGATTACTTCCCATTCAACTGAATCAAGTTCAATTTAAAACGAACCCAAGTGCTCAAATTCATCTCAATCAAAATGCCACTTTGCAATTAAGTTTTGAAACTTTCAATGAAGCAGGCTTGTGGATTCATCAAGAAAAACTCCCTATTTATTTAGATGCTATTTCAAATTTTCCGCTGCAAGTTTTGGATAGTATTTTCAAAAAAGATACGACTTTTACGGTACGCATTGGAACACAGCTTTATCAAATTTCTAATCCATTTTCCTTAATGGGCTTTGAGGAAGATGAGAGTTTATTGCCTATTGATCAACATACACATCATGCCTATCGCTTGTTGATGGAATATTTTTGTTTTGCAGATAAATTCAGCTTTCTTAATCTTGATTTGTCTTTTTTAAGAAATTTATTAGATCAACAAACGAGTTTTGATCTCCAAATTCATTTTAAGTTAAACCTAAACGATCAGGCGATTATTCGTAATTATTCAGAGCTGAATGTTGCAAATTTTAAATTATTTAGCACGCCGGCTGTTAATCTTTTTGAAAAAAATGCTGAACCACAAAAAATACATCATCGACAACTTGAATATCCATTGATCACGGATGCGCATCATCCTGAGTTTTATCAGGTCTATTCGATTCAGAAAATGCACATGGTTCGTGAAAAGATTAATCAGGAACAGGTTTATCATCCAGTGTTGCCGTTCTTTGGAATGAGTCATTACCATGATGAAAATGTCCAATTTTTCTATGCATTGAACTCATCACAGCTCAACAATAAGTTTGTTGAAACGGGTTATTCCATTATTTCTAAGCATTTACAGCCGTATGATACAAAGTCTGATTTTATTAGCACCGTATTGCTATGTTCGAATCGGAATTTACCGCATGAAGCATTAAGCCAGTCAAATAATATTTTAAATCTGAATGATAGTAGTTTGGCACGTCGAGCGTTGGTATTGAAGCGTCCGAGTTTACCCTATCAATTTGAGCAAAATCAGAAAGAGCAATGGCGCATTATTTCTCATCTTTCATTAAATACGTTAGCACTGATGAAAGGGGATGCGGTAGCACATTTAAAAGAATTATTAGAGTTATATAACTTACCGGCGAATAAAGAAAATCATCTGTTAATTAATTCGATTAAACAAATTGAATTTAGCCTGACGCATAAGTTGGTTGAAGCAAAACCTTTCCCGCTTTTCGTACGAGGACTCAAAGTTGTTATCCGAATCGATGAACAAATATTCAGAGGTCATAGTCTTTATATTTTCAGTCAATTGCTGAGTCATGTGTTTAACTTAAAAGTGCAGTTAAACAGTTTTGTCGATGTCATAATCGAAGATGCTCAATCACAACAGGAGTTATACCAATGCGTGCAGAATGTTGGTGGCAAGAAGCTTCTGTAACAGACCATTTATTTCAACAGCCGACTGCATATGAATTTATTCAGTCGATTCGATTGTTAAGACATGTGCCCTATGCTCGGCCACATACACCATGGGATCGTGATTTTAAATTTCATCCTTCCTTAGAGCTTAACTTCCCTAAAAAAGAAATTGAATCACTCGCTTTAGAAGATGAAAAAGTTCAGCTTACAAATTTAATGGTGGGTTTGACTGGAATGCAGGGGGCATTACCCTATAGCTATACCAATAAAGTTAAATCAGCACCACGCAAATTTCGAGTTGAAACAACGCAATTTTTGAGTTTATTTAATCATAAGCTCACTTCACAATTCGTTGATGCGACGGTCAAGTACAATTTACCAGTACGGTATGAGGTCGAGTCTGAAAATCATTATCTGAATATTATCCATGCATTAAATGGTTATATTAGTCAGCAACATCAACAACAAGAACTTGATGATTATTTTGCTGAATTTGCAGGATTAATGCAGGGGCAAAATAATACAACACATGCTTTAAAAACCATGATTGCACAGGTATTTAATCAGCATGTGGCAATACAAGAGTTTATCCCTGAAAAATTTAAATTAGAGCTTCAGCAGAGAACATCCTTAGGAGGGGCGACGCCAAGCTTGTTAGGATTGAATACATTTTGTGGAGAGACTATTACCCAAATTGATGGCAAAATTGAAATTCAAATTGGACCGTTGGATCGTAAAACTTACCTAGATTTTCTACCACAACAAAAACTAAGTTTAAAATTAAAAAAACTACTACAAAGCTGGTGTAGCCCAACCTTATTGGTTGATGTTCGTTTAATTTTATCAAAACAAGAAATACAGCCTATTACTTTAAATTCGGAGCATTCTATGGGGCTTAGTCAGGGTGCCTTTTTAGCTCATAATCAACCGCTAGACAATGATGAAACTTGCTACCCATTGCTTGGAGTAGCGTCATGATCAAAATCATTGTTGGAGTGTTCCTTACTGTTTATCTGGTGATTTCTGCGATTGTGGTGCTGTATTGGCGTGACATCAATTTTGATCCTTCTGGCAGTGATCTACTTATCTTTTTTGGATTGTTACCTGTTGCAATCACTGCTTTTTTGGTGATGCCCTATATGATTTATCATTGGATAAAAGAGCAAAAAAATAAACAGAATGATCCTCAACTTAGCGATGAGACCACAATTGAGGAGCTACAGCCTGAGCCCGTGGAGTGGATCAATTTAAATGTCTATCGCGCTTATGCACTCAATGCTTTGGGTGAAAATCATCTAATTATTGATGCGATTCGGGAGTTCAAGAGCCCTGAACTTGATGACAAATTATTGAATGGGTATGGGTTGCCTATTCTGAGTTATCGAATTTCTGATTTAGACGTCGAACAAGATGAAGAGGATGAATATAGCTTCAAACGGCAATACCGCATTCATCAATTGATTCTGACTCAACTCGAACAACAAACAGAAATACTCTGGGAAATTAGTGAGCATTTAAAAAAATCAGCGCTTTTCTACGATACTCAAATTAGCCAATCTTATCGTATGCATCCAGCATGGATTGATCCTCAGGCTGAGTATCATGATGGGGAAGAAGATATTCCTTCTGTGCAGCAAGTTTATCGACTGAATAAGCTTAAAATCCACCTGGTTCTCGCTGAAGAATTACTGCATGTTTGGGATGAACAAGATTCTGAGCAACTCATTTCAGACTACCTGAGTCAGCTCAATTATATTCCTGAAGTGTTTCACGTGGAACACCACTATTGGGGTGCTGAAACAAGCTATAGTGAATGGATTCATCTTTTACAAAGTATTGAAAAAGATGAGTCGTCTATAAGTCTTGTGTTTATCGTTGATTCCGAAATTGACCAAGATACATTGGATGAAAAGATTTGGATTTCAGAACAATATATTCCTGCAGAATATATTTCGAGCTGTTGTTTAGCTTCTCCTAAAATTCAAATTGAAAATGTTTTACCTACGAAAACATTAGATATTGCGATAAATGAAAAACAACTGAAACAGAGTTTAGATCGCTATAACATTGATCATCAGTTCAAAGTGGAAAATGAGCAGCCCTTTACAATTCTGTTGGATGACATTACTCAACTCAAAACACTTAAGAAAATTGAGCAAAATTTTGCCAATACGAATATTGAGCAACATCACTATTTAATGCTTTTTCCAACACTTGGGAATACACAAAGCTTAGCTAAAATTTTTGGCTTTACTCTCGCTTTTCAGTTTGATGATGCCTTGATGACAATGGTGTATACAACTCAAAACCCTGATGTTCAGACATTTATTCAAACCTATCAATCAGAATCACACATAAATCCTGAGCAGCAAAACGTTTAAAAATTTACGAAAAAATGAGAATACAATGCACACGATATTAGGCTATGTATGGCAGTACGTTTCAAACCCAAAGGCAATCATTGCATTGTCATTGTTTGTTGCCTTAGTGTCTGCCTATCACACGATACCTAGACAGTATTTCTGGCCGCTTGCGGTAGCTTATGTACTGGGTCTAATCGGTTATGGAATCTATTGGTTCATTCAACGCAAACGCCATGAGAAACAAGGGGAAGAATTGGCGGAAGCAATCGAAAAAGATACCCAAGCTGAGTATGGTAAGCAGAAGGATAAAGATGAACTGCAATTGGTTCATCAACAGATGAAGGATTCAATTCAGCTCATTCGTAAGTCAAAGCTGGGTGATAAAAAAGGGAATGCAGCGCTATATGAGTTGCCTTGGTATATGGTCATTGGTAACCCTGCTGCCGGTAAGAGTTCTGCCATTTATAACTCGGGCTTAAAGTTCCCATTCGAAGAAACGCATAAAAATGCAGTGTCTTCAGGTTTGAGTGGAACACGTAATTGCGACTGGTTTTTCTCAACAGAAGGGGTGTTGTTGGATACTGCTGGTCGTTACTCAGTCTATGCAGAAGATCACTCTGAGTGGATTGGTTTTTTGAACTTGCTCAAAAAAAATAGATCTAAAGCGCCGATTAATGGACTGATTGTCACCGTCAGTATTGCCGAGTTAGTTAGTCAAAGTCCTGAAAAATCGTTGAAACTCGCTAAAAACTTGAGAGCACGTATACAAGATTTGACGGAACGTTTAGAAATCTTTGCACCTGTGTATTTGGTGTTTTCTAAAATGGATTTGATCGCAGGATTCACTGAGTTTTTTGATTGTTATGATCAGGATGAATTTGACCAAGTTTGGGGAGCAACGCTGCCTTATAATCCAGATTCATCTGAAAATGCTGTTGATCTATTCGAGCATCATTACAATATTTTGTATGATGGATTGAAAAGCGTAAGTACGACTCATTTAAGTCGCCGTCATGCACAGAATATCTCACCAAGTGTGATGACTTTTCCGCTTGAGTTTAAGACTTTAAAGCCAGCACTCAAAACTTTTATAGGAACACTATTTGAGGAAAACCCGTATCAGTTCAAACCTGTATTCCGTGGTTTTTACTTCACCAGTGCCTTACAAGAAGGAACGATCGAGAGTCCAATGACGGAGCAAATTGCTCAAGAATTTAGACTTCAGAAAATTCCGAACAGCGAACATGGTATTCCACTAAATTCTGTATCACAGAATCATGGGTATTTCTTAAAGGGATTATTTTCAGATGTCATTCTGAAAGATAAAAACTTGGTGAAGCAACATATTAACCCAGCGAAAAAGCGCCAACGTTATTTGAGTTTTATTGCAGCTTTACTTGGGGTATCTGTAATTTTAGGCCTGTGGGTGTGGTCTTACCGTAACAACCAACAGTTGATCGCAGATGTTCAAGCCGATCTGAATAAAGTGATGCAAATGGAGCAGGCATCAGGTCAGCATTTGGCGACACAGCTCGACTCGTTACTAATTTTACAACAGCGTTTAGAACAGTTAGATCAATTTGAAGAAGATCGTCCATTAAAGTTTGGCTTTGGTTTGTATCAAGGCAATGATCTGCGGGAAAAACTTAAAACCGAATATTTAAATGGTGTGCGACAAATTGTTTTAGAACCGTCTCAACAAAATATTGACCATTTCTTGCAACGTGTCAAAAATAATGAAGCGACACTAAAAGAAAATCACGTTAATGTTGAAATTCAGCAAGTATCGGCTAAACCTGCACAAAATGCTTTGGAACCTTCTGATTCGAATCCGCAAGATGCTTACAACGCATTGAAAGCTTATTTGATGATGAGCAATTCAAAATATATGGAAGCAAGTCATCTGAGTGATCAGGTTACGCGCTTTTGGCGTTCATGGTTAGATGCCAATCGTGGACAAATGCCACGTGGTGAAATGATCCAAAAAGCGGAGCAGGTGCTGACCTATACCATGACATTGGCGAATGATCCAAAATTCCCACAGTTGTCAGCGGATGCGCAATTGGTTGATCAAAGCCGACAAGTATTGTTGGCGGTGATGAAGGGGATGCCAGCACGTGATCGAGTTTATAATGAGATCAAAATGCGTGCTGCCGTACGATATCCAGCAGTGACAGCAGCTCAAATTGTAGGTGAGAACAATCGTAGTGCCGTATTAGGTTCTTATGCTCTTCCTGGGGTATTTACATATAAGGCATGGAACGAATATATCGATCAAGCCATTGATGAAGCTGCGAATAGTCCGACAGACAGTCGTGACTGGGTGTTGAACAGCAATCAATCAGATGACCTCACCTTTAGTGGTAGTCCAGATCAAATTCGTAAGCAGCTGACTGAACTCTATAAGAAAGAATATATCGCAGAGTGGCGTAAATTCTTGAATGGAATTTATTATGCAAAACAACCTGATTTTGCCCAGCAACATAAAACAATAGATTTATTGGGTGAGCCTCAAAACTCCCCGATACGTTTGCTCATTGAGCATACAGCGAAAGAAACCAATTGGGATAACCCTGTGGTTCAAGCGGAATTGGCTGCTCCACAAACAGGATTTATCGCTTGGTTTAAACGTAAGGTTCTTCGTCAAGATAATACCAATGAAATTCAACGTGCAGCTGAGCGCGCCCAAGGTGCTATCTCAAAAGAATTTAACGTTTTTTATCAGTTGGTTCGTAAACGTGATGATCAGCAAAATAAATCATTACTTGATGAGTATTTAGAAAATCTCGCACAGGTACGCAGTAAGTTTAATGATCTCCGAAATGCAGGGGATATTGGCCCAAATGCGATGGCTTTGGTAAAACAAACCATCAATGAACAAACCTCAGTATTTAATACTACGCAAAAACTTGTCGATGAAAAACTGACGGTCGGTCTGAATGATATTGACAATAAGCTCATTCAAAAGCTTTTGGTGAGTCCACTGACACAATCCTTTGCAAGCTTAATCACGCCAGCACAAGATGAGATTAATAAATTATGGGTGATGCAAGCTTATCAACCGTTTAATCAGACTCTGAGCCAAAAGGTTCCATTCAATACCTCGGCTTCAATCCAAGCGACGAGTAGTGAAATCGGTCAAATCTTCGGTGAGGGCGGTAGTATTGCCAATTTTGTTAAAGAAACGCTCGATCCATTTGTGATTCGTCGTGGCTACACACTGACTTCTAAAACGTGGAAAGACCAAGGCATTATCTTGAATCCACAATTTGTGATGAGTTTCCAACGCTATGTTTCACCACTTAACGGTGTAGCTACAGGTACTTTGTCACAAGGTTCTGCGCCTGCTGCGACCAATCAGTCCAACTTCCAATTCTATCCATTGTCTAATCCACAGTTGCTGTCTTATACAATTGATATTGATGGTCAACGTATGGTCTTTGAAAATGGTATCCAACAGTGGGTGAACTTTGTTTGGCCGAATACTGGTGCTATTCCTGGAGCGCGTATTACTGCAGTCGATCTCGAAGGGAAAACGCATACGATTTTTGATGCACCAGGTGAATACGGGATCAATCGTTTGATCGACTCTTCACAACGTCGGGATCAAAATGGTGTCATCGAAATGACTTGGGCAAGTGCTCAACAACCATCATTAGCGGTAAAAGTAAACTTCCGTTT
Organism: Acinetobacter sp. 24-47-66; assembly: GCF_056779755.1. Taxonomy (NCBI): domain Bacteria; kingdom Pseudomonadati; phylum Pseudomonadota; class Gammaproteobacteria; order Moraxellales; family Moraxellaceae; genus Acinetobacter; species Acinetobacter sp. 24-47-66. The sequence goes on along the minus strand of NZ_JBWYIL010000003.1, from coordinate 243,719 downwards.
GATCAGTGGGAATTCAGGTCAAGGTGGAACAGGCGTTGGCTCTAATCGTGATTTAAACGGTTTGCAATTGGTTGATAAGGTGACGACCAACAAGGCGACAGCACGTGTGGTATCTGCTCAAAAGGCACCAACACCAGCACCTCAAGCTGAGAATTCAACGAATACGGCATTGCAAAATGCAACACAAGGAGCACAGCCATGATGTATGGAGTACAACTTATGATGGATCATCAGTAGGAGGCGATATGTACAGTGTGAAAACAACGCCTTTGTACTATGGTAAGAGTCCTGCTCGTGGCGATTTTCTGAAAACCAAAGGACAGTATTCTCTGATTCAAGTGATTGATCAGTGGATTACTGAAGCGCTTGAAATGGCAATGAGAAATCCAAATTTCGATCAAAATTATCAAAGTTTGGCATCATTAGATTTCTTTATTGCCAATCCGCGTGAAAACATGTTCTTGGTTGCAAACTTAGTGACCAGCCAAGACAGCTCAGGTCGTCAGTTTCCTATGGTGTTGAGTCACTTATTGGAAGTGGATGCACCCTACCAAAATTTGCTCTATGCACCTTATAGCTATAAGCCAGTTTTGATTGACTTATTTCAAAGAAACCGTGTGATTCGTCAAATTCGAGATGCTGATGATTTAATCGAAAAACTGGCTCAGCTCAAAAAAGAAATTCAAGTTCTTGATGTAACTGAATCAACCGCTTTTTTTGAAAATCACACCATGCATTCATTTGCACAAATGATGAAAATATCGGTCTATGAGCTTGCACAAAGCATGATTGGACTAGGTCTTTTACTCCAACCTGTATTAAAAAATGGAACGAGTAAACTGAATAAGGTGTTAATTTTACCAATTCACAACCCTAGTTTTTGTTATGAAATCGCAGCATTCTGGGTTAGTTTAATCGCAAGATTTTTGCCAAAACATAATACCGAAGTGTTAATTGGTATTCTTCATTCAGAACGTCCAGTTTTATTATTTGGCTTTCAGGGCGCAGATATTGAAGCATTAAGTGATATTTTCAATCAGAACTTAAGCTCTGAACATTGGGTTTCATTGGTACAAGCACAGTGGATTGATCGCTATTTGGAGCAAAATGCAGGTCTTGCTGCACTCGAGCAATCTTTGTGCGAACGACAGTTGAGTTTAAATCAAGGAATGAAATTATTCCGACAGACTTTTATAGAAGAATAATGATGAAGAAAACCTTATTAAAGATTTCATTGCTTAGTTCGATATTGAGTATAAGTGTTATATCGTTTGCGAAAGAAATTATCGTTGAGGGAGTTGTTCCTAACGAGATGAGCAAACAGGCCATATTGAATAAAATGAAAGTGGTCTATAGCCAAGACCAAATTATCGATAAAATTCAGGTTCGTCCTGTCACTGCACCCAATGGATGGAGTGATTCCGTGACACAAGTCATTACACCTGATCTTAAAAAAGTTTCTCAAGGAAAAATGAGTGTAAGAGGAACACAAGTTGAGCTCACAGGTAAAGTCCTCAATCAAAATGATATCGTACCGACTCAAAATACATTTCAAAATTTAGTTGTGGCACCTTATCGCTTTAATGCACAGTTATCTGTGAATCATGCAGAACAAGCCATCATTGATAATGCTTTAAAAAATCGAATTATTGAATTTGCTTCTGGAAGTGCCACACTTTTACCAGCAGGCACACAAATTTTAGACGAAATGGTGGTTGCGCTAAACAAAGTTCAAGGCAAAAATGTCAAAATCATCGGACATACTGACAGTCAAGGTAATCCACAGAAAAACAAAGAATTGAGCTTGCAACGTGCGGATGCAGTAAAACAATATTTGATTGCCAAGAATATTTCACCTTCACGATTAAGTACAGCGGGTATGGGTGCTGATGAACCTGTTGCAGACAATGCAACGGAAGAGGGGCGTAAGAAAAATCGAAGAATCGAGTTTGAAGTTCAATAAAATATTATAAAAGGAACAAGTGTATGGCTTTCCCTTATATTACGATTGGCTCTCCAACAACTGGTGGTGGGCAGGTTATTTCAGCAAATAGTTCTTTCTTAATCGAAGGTAAGCCAGTTGCTTGTGTAGGGGATAAGGCCACCTGTCCTAAACATAAAACGGTGACGACAATTGTTGCGGGTGACAGCAAAATGGTTATTATGGGAAAACCCGCCGCACAGCATAATTCACCTTTGGCATGTGGATGCAAATGTATAGGGAATCAAAGTTTAACGGTTGGACAAAATTAGTTAATTCATTGGGATCTGTATCTAAAAAGAACCCTCTAATTTTAGAGGGTTCACTTTTTCAACTATAATTTTATCTCGATCAAAGTGTCTTCGGTATTTGTAATCGCGCACCTACTGATGATCTGAAGATGATTATTACGCACTTACATATTGCACAATTTTATCAAACGCAGATTTAAGCGCTTTGTCATCGAATTCATTGCCTTCGAATGTTTCATTGCGATTGCGTGCAAAAATATCGCGAATCTCAACCACGGCATTTGAGTCGACTAAACCTAATTGCGTAGCAACTTGACGGATTTGATCGATAGAGCGAGAGCCATTACTACCGCCATAACTGACATAAGCAGCAGGTTTTCCATTCCACTCTTTACCTAAATAGTCGAGTGCATTTTTAAGTGCAGGGCTGTATCCATGATTATATTCAGGACTAATAAATATAAATGCATCACCTTTCGCGATTTGAGCAGCCCATTCTTGTTGCTTAGGTTGATCATATATACCCGTTAGTGGTGGATTTGCTCCAGCGAAAAACGGTAAATCCCATTCTTTTAAGTCCACAATTTCTGTCTTAATCGTGCTGTAGTTATATGATGAAATCGTGTTTTGAACCCAATTTGCAACTTTAATGGCTGTGCGGCCTTCTCGAATGCTTCCCACAATAATTTGAATATTCACCAAATTTATCCTTCTAACTGTTATCACACTGACTTTAAAATGTTTTTTTTAAAAAAGGTAGATCGAAAATGTATCTAAAAAAAAGCGCCATAAGGCGCTTTTTTATGTACGAATCAGGCATTACATAATTTTGATGCCTTGCTGACCTGCTGGTGTTACTTTGAAAATTTCAACTTCAAAAGTAATGTCCTTACCAGCAAGCGGATGGTTAAAGTCGACCTCAGTGATATCATCACCAACCGATTTAACCACACCATATAATGACTGCTTTGCTTTATCTTCAAACTCAATCATTTGACCTTCAGCAGGACGTTGCTCAAATTTAACAGTATCAAATTTTTGCACGTTCTCTTGGTTCCAAGGGCCAAAAGCATCTTCAGCAGGTAAACTTACTGTACGACGGTCACCCGCGCGTAAGCCAAATAAAGCTTTTTCAAAACCAGGCAATAAGCTGCCATCACCTATCACGAGGCTTACAGGTTCTTCGCGACTACGGGTATTATCAATTTCAACACCATTTTCAATGGCTACTGAAAAGTGTAGATGTACTTTTGAACCCGCTTCAATGCGAGTATCTTCATTTGGATTAATAAAATCAGTCATTTTGCGCTTCCGCACGTTGAATACGATGTTTCTCTAAGAAAAAAGTATCGATCAGCATTAAGATGGTACCTAAAGTAATGGCACTATCTGCAAGGTTAAAAGCAGGGAAGTGGCTATTGTTATAGTAGACATGAATAAAATCTACAACATAGCCTAAACTTACTCGATCAATAAGATTACCAATCGCCCCACCTAAGATGAGTGCGATGGCTAAAGGCAATACTTTCATGTTTTTTGGCATACGCATAATCCAAAATACAAAAATAACCGAGACAATTCCTGCAAGTGATGTAAAGAAATAACGTTGCCATCCACCGGCATCGGACAAGAAACTAAAGGCAGCGCCGTAGTTATGTAGTAATGTCCAATTTAAAAAAGGTAAAACAGGTACAGGGTCTGCATAAGTCAGATGTGTACTTGCTATCCATTTAGTCCATTGATCCAAAATAATGGCAACAATAGACAATCCTATCCACCACAAATTGTGGGGATAGAATTGGAATAAACCTTTTTTATTATTTTGTGGATTAGGCATATTTTCTCTCTTCGCCTTGACCTGTAGGGAGGTTAATAATACAACGACCACATAGTCCTGGATGTGATGGATGTGTATTCACATCAGGCAGAACATGCCAGCAACGAACGCATTTTTCGCCGTCAGCAGCAGAAACTTTCACATTCAAGCCTTCTAAGTCAGATACTTCACCTTGTGCTGCATCGAAACTATTGACCATCACTTGTGAAGTAATGAGAACGAAACGAAGTTCATCGCCTAATTTGTCTAGAACGGCTTTAAGTTCATCATTCGCCCAAAGCTCAACCTTAGCAGACAAGTTTGAACCCACAGTTTTCGCACCACGTGCTGCCTCGATAAACTTATTCACTGCCGATTTCACATTGATCAATGTTTGCCATTCAGTTTCTGATACGACATTGGCACTTGATGCAGTCGGAATATCATACCATTCAGCAGTGAAGACATATTTCTCAGTTTGACCGGGAATCAATGGCCAAGCTTCTTGTGCGGTGAACGTTAAAATAGGTGCCATCCAACGTACAAATGCTTGAACCAAATGGTACAACGCAGTTTGTGCAGAACGGCGTGCTTGAGAATCTGCTTTGGTGGTGTACTGACGGTCTTTGATAATGTCTAGGTAGAAACCACCTAAATCGTTGATACAGAAATTCGTCAGCGCACTTGTCACGATATGGAAGTTCATATCTTCGTAAGCTTTCTGAATCGTTTCTTGCACTTCTGAAGCACGTTGCAAGATGTATTGATCGAGTGCAATCAAATCATCAATCGCTAAGCAATCAGTCGTAGGTTGGAAACCATTTAAGTTTGCTAACAAGAAACGCAATGTGTTACGAATACGACGGTAACCGTCTGAGGCACGGTTAAAAATTTCTTTACCTGCGGTCATTTCATAACGGTAGTCTGCAGATGCGATCCAGAAACGAAGGCCATCAGCACCCATATCTTTAATGATATCTTGCGGCGTGATGACGTTACCGATCGATTTCGACATCTTACGGCCTTTCTCATCGACCACGAAGCCGTGTGTCAACAAGCCTTTATACGGTGCGCGTTCGTTGATTGCCATTGAAGTCAACAATGAAGATTGGAACCAACCACGGTGTTGGTCTGAACCTTCAAGGTACAAATCAGCAGGGTCTTGTAGCTCTTCACGTTCACGAAGGACTGCAAAGTGTGTTGTACCTGAATCGAACCATACGTCTAAAGTATCTCGAACAGCGTTATAGCAATCTGCATCATCACCGATGAATTCGCGTGCATCACGGTTATACCAACCATCAATACCTTCTTGTTCGATGAGTTTAGCCACTTCTTCGATCAATTCAGGTGTACGAGGGTGTAACTCGTTAGTATCTTTATGAACGAAGAATGGAATTGGCACACCCCAAGTACGTTGGCGAGAGATACACCAATCTGGGCGACCTTCGATCATCGCTTGAATACGGTTTTTACCCCAATCTGGTACGAACTCAATATTATTTTCAATCGCGTTCAATGCACCTTGGCGTAGACCTTTGGCATCCATGCTGATGAACCATTGTGGTGTTGCACGGAAGATAATAGGTGTTTTATGGCGCCAGCAATGTGGGTAGCTATGTTTAATCACAACATGTGCCCAAAGTTTGCCTGCTTCAGTCAATGCTTCAATAATTTTTGGATTGGCTTTGTAGATGTGCTCGCCTGCAAAGAGTGGCGAAGTTGGTAGATACACACCATTACCACCGACTGGGTTTTCAACTTTTAAGTTGTACTGTAAGCCAACTTTATAGTCGTCTACACCATGACCTGGTGCAGTATGTACAGCACCTGTACCGCTACCGTCAGTCACGTGCTCACCTAAGATTACAGGCACTTGGCGTTCAGCGATCAGTGGGTGTTGCAGAACAAGGTTTTCAAGTTTTGCACCAGTGAATTCTGCAAAGACTTCAAATGCAGTAAAACCATAACGCTGAGTAGCTGATTCAACCAATGATTTCGCAAGAATGAAGTTTTGAGGTACTTTGTCTTCGCCAGTCGCTTTCACAAGTTGATATTCGAGATCAGCATGAAGCGCAACCGCTTGGTTGGCAGGCATGGTCCAAGGTGTTGTGGTCCAAATCACGATGTCGGTACGTTCAGCAATGTCTACACCCAAACGTGCAGAAAGGTCAGCTAAATCAACAACGCTGAAACCCACATCAATTGCGTCTGATTTTTTATCTTCGTATTCAACTTCAGCTTCAGCCAATGAGGAACCACAGTCTAAACACCAGTTGACGGGCTTAAGACCTGGTTCGATATGACCTGCTTTGGCAATAGCACCCAATGAACGCACGATGTCGGCTTCTTGTTTGAAGTTCATCGTTAAGTACGGATTGTCCCAATCACCAAACACGCCCATACGCACGAAGTCTTTCTTTTGCAGTTCAACTTGTGTGTAAGCATATTCACGGCAGGCTTTACGGAATGTAGAAGCATCTACTTTTACGCCGACTTTACCGACTTTTTCTTCAACTTTAAGTTCAATTGGAAGACCATGACAGTCCCAACCCGGTACGTATGGTGCATCAAAACCATCCATCACTCGGCTTTTAATGATGATGTCTTTTAAGACTTTGTTAACCGCATGACCTAAGTGAATTTGACCATTCGCATATGGAGGGCCGTCATGAAGCACATATTTTTTCTTGCCAATACGCGACGCACGAATCTGCTGATAAATGTTGTCGGCATACCACTCTTCTAACCATTTCGCTTCACGTACTGCGAGATTTGCTTTCATCGCAAAGTCAGTACCTGGGAGGTTTAGCGTGGCTTTATAGTCCACTGCATTTTCAGGAGTTTGCTTATCGCTCATGCAAGTTGTCTTCCAATTTAATCAGTCTAAAGCTGACGCGTTTTACAAAAATTAAGGAGTATTAATAAGGAAAGTTGGGGTTATTTCGGCGAAACTCAAGCAGTTGCTCAACATCATCATCGATCCCAGCTTTGAGTGCTTCTAGCGAAGGATAATTCTTTTCGCCATGAACAAAGTTCAAAAATGTTACCCGCATTAACAGGCCATACAGATTAGCAGAAACATCAGGGAAATGTACTTCTAATCGCCACTCTGGATGTTCCTGTTTGATGGCTGGTCGGGTGCCGACATGTCCTGCACCGAAAAGGGCTGTAGCCTCATAACCAGCAATACCTGGATATTCGGCATTTTCATTGCGAACTTTGTCTTTTAACGATTCTGTTTCACAAATCACTTCAACACCATAGATGCCATGCAAACAGGGCTTATGGCGGTTTAGACGAACATTGATAGTTGGAAAGTTAATAGTGCGACCGATTTGATCACCATATTGAACACGACCCGTAATGCTATACGGGCGACCAAGTAGCTCCGCAGCTTTTTTAAGGTCCCCTGTAGCCAAAGTTTGGCGTATTAAGGTGGAGCTAATACGCTCGCCATTCAGTTCAACGTTATCTAAATCGGTGACTTGAAAACCATAATCGCGCAAGAATTGGCTATTACCTTGACGGTTTTTCCCAAAATGATGGTCTTCACCGAGTACCAGACTTTGGGTATTCAGTTTGTATTTTAGAATATCAGCAAACTCTTCCGCACTTAAATTACGGAAAGTGTCATCAAATTTGGCAACAACAATATAGTCGATACCAAGTGCAGCCAAATGTTCCACTTTTTCACGTAATGAACTAATTCGTGGTGGTGCATCGTAACTTTTAAAATATTCTAAAGGCTGTGGCTCAAAAATCATCACCACAGTTTTTAAATCTTGTTGTTGTGCAATGTCTTTTAATTGCTGAACCATCGCCTGATGACCCAAATGAACACCATCAAAATTGCCAATGGTGACGGCAGTTTTGGGCAATTGAAAGTTGGGCGCTAAAGCATTCAGACGGAGTAGCTTCATGGGCGAAATGGTGACTAAAATTAATTTGGGCTATATATTGCCATATTCTCACAGTTTCGTCTTGTTGTTGTGTTTTTATTCAATACTTTTCTTATTCTAGATCAAGACGCTTGAGTCATTAGATCAAAGAAACTTTTATTTCGGGATATATTTTTGTCTAATGTATTCCATTCGAAATTTAATGAGTAAGTGATGTCTGATCTAGCCCTAATTATGGCCTTAGCAAGCGAATCTAAAGGATTATTCGAAGCTGAAAATATTGCAGTACATTACAGTGGTATTGGTAAGGTCAATGCAGCATTTAAAGCTTTTAAAGTGATTCAAAAAACGGGATGCACAACTTTGCTGAATTTAGGAACAGCAGGAAGTTCGCATTTTGATGCGCATTCCTTGGTTGAAGTAACAACATTTGTACAGCGAGATATGGATGTTTCACCGCTTGGCTTTGAAGTTGGTGTTACACCGATGGATCAGGAATTTCCCGCAGCGATTAACCTAGAGCCGTATTTTCAACATCTTCCCAAGGGCATTTGTGGGACTGGCGATAGCTTTGAAACTGGTGCACCTAAGGTGCCATGTCAGTTGGTTGATATGGAAGGATATGCGCTCGCCAAAGTATGTAAGAAACTTGGCGTTCGTTTGATTTCCGTGAAATACATTACAGATGGGGTAAACGACACCGCACATTTAGATTGGGAGGAGAACTTGTTGTTGGGCGCTCAAAAATTATTGGCTTTATATCAGAGTATGGAACACTAGATTTTGAAGATTTTGGCGACCATAGAAACTATGGTCGTATGCCAGAGATCAATCTCGAAGAGATTTAGATAAACCAATTATGGTCGAGGTAAAATACCGTATAGCATCATATGGACTGTATGCTCGATGGTACGTTGATACATGGTGCGATTCCGTAAGGTTTTTCCCGTCACCATTTCAGTTTGGGTGCTAAAATCAGCATAGTTTTGTGTGATACCCCAAAGGTTAATAATTAAAACCTCAGCATCGATCTTGTCTGATATTTTGCCTTGCTCTTGCCACGTGGAAATGACTTTAGATTTACGTTTGAAGAGTTTTTTTAACGGGCCTTTCAAAATTGGCAGGATATGTGGTGCGCCTTGGATAATTTCTAAAGCAAATAATTTTGATGCCTTATGTTGAGTACGGGAAACCTCAATCTTTTGCATGAGATATTGCGTGATCGCTTCAGCAGGCTCTAAATCAGCTTCCAACATTTGCAGTGGAGCTAACCATTTTTGCATCACAGTAGTCAGCACTTCGACATAGAGCGCTTCTTTATTTTCATAGTAATAGAAAATATTCGATTTGTGCATTTCCGCGAGTTGTGCAATTTCATCTAAGCTTGCACCACTAAAACCATACACAGAAAACACATCTAATGCAGCAGCTAAAAGCTGTTGACGTTTTTGCGTACTCTTCTTTTGTTCCATCTCGTCAGTAAATTATAAAAAGGAACCTCAAATTGTACGGCAAAACGTGCGATTTGTGCACAAGGATTAGGGCATTTGCAAAAGAATATGAAGAATAATTGTGTAGTTAAGTGATAAAACTAATAATAAGACAAATGTACAATTTATTTGATAAACAAATACATATTACTCATGTGGGAAATGCTGATCGAGAATATCTTTTAATTTAATTAAAAAAAGCCATTTATCAGTACGAAAAGTGTCTAATTTTCCGACGAAAATTAGACACTTCCATTTACCTCATTCAACAATTCAGAATGTCATATTTTGTATCGCTTAAGTTGAAAGTACGGCTTCTAAAACTTGTTGTTCAAGCTCTGCAAATTTGACATTTTTTTGTCGCGGTCGTGGTAAATCTACTTTGAACTGATGTGCGATATGACCTTTATCGAGCAAAATAATACGATCTGCTAACTGAACAGCTTCACTGACATCATGTGTCACTAAGATGGTGGTGAAGCCTTGTTCTAGCCATAGTTTCTCAATCAGATTTTGCATGTCTAAACGCGTAAGCGCATCTAAAGCCCCCAAAGGTTCATCAAGTAATAGTATTCGAGGTGTATGAGACAAGGCACGTGCTAGCGCTGCTCGTTGACGTTGTCCACCTGACAGTTGTGCAGGCCAAAGTTCAGATTTTTCATTTAAGCCAACTTTTTCCAATAATGCTTCAGCCTTATCATGCTGGGATTTATCTAATCCCAATTGCACATTTTTTAAAATGCTTTTCCATGGCAATAGGCGAGGATCTTGGAACATGACGCGGATGTCATCAGCGGTAATACCTTCGCGAAAGTTCAGTGCAGATTTAAATTTAATCTCACCATAACTCGGTTGTTCTAAATCCGCGATTAACCGTAACAACGTACTCTTACCACAGCCACTTCGACCTACAATGGCAACAAATTCACCAGATTCTATATGTAGGTCTAAATCCTCTAATACTTTAACTTTGCCATAGAACTTGTGCAGTTGTTCAATATTGATTTCTGCACCGATCTTTTGTGGAGCTGATCTGGCATGATCTGGAATGACATGTTCATCAGCAAGATTTGAAATACTTAAATCAGTCATACGCATTCCTATTTTTGATAGCCTGGATGCCAGCGTAATAAATATTTTTCTAAGGCAACCGCGAGTACATCCGCTAATTTACCAAGTAGGGCATACAGTAGAATCCCAACTAAAACTACATCTGTTTGTAAAAATTCACGCGCATTCATGGTCATGTAGCCAATCCCAGCTTGTGCCGAGATGGTTTCAGCCACAATTAAAAGAACCCAAACTAAACCTAGTGCGAAGCGTAAACCAACTAAAATGGAAGGAAGAGCACCTGGTAAAATAATTTCTTTGTATAACTGCCAGCGTGTTAAACCATAACTCTTGCCCATCTCGATCAGCTGAGGATCTACAGATCGGATACCGTGATACGTATTGATATAAATTGGGAAAAAAACGCCAATCGCGACCAAAAATAATTTGGCAGATTCGTCAATTCCAAACCATAGAATCACCAATGGAATTAAAGCTAAAGCTGGAATATTACGGATCATTTGTAGGGTCGTGTCGAGTAACGTAGAGGCGACTTTAGATGAGCCATTTAACAACCCTAAAAATAATCCTAAGCCACCACCAATCAGCAAGCCAATCAGTGCACGTCCCGCACTGACTTGGACATGTGTCCACAGTTCACCACTAAGCAATAGATGCCAAAAAGCCAAAACCACTGCGGTTGGAGCAGGCAAGACGCGGCTTTCTAAAATGCCAGTGACTGATGCCAGTTGCCAAATCACAATAAGGAAAATGGGTACTAACCAAGGCAACAAACGTTGCCCCAGTTGTTTGGTTCCTCGAGAGAGAAAACCTTCAGCTTTAACCACCTTGGTTTTACTCAACACGATAGAATGCTTTTGAGATTTATTTACCGCTGTTGTCATGCCGGCTCCTGAACCTGATCTCCTTTTTTATTTTCTTCAGGAGTGTAGTTATTCGCGACAATCTCACCAAAAGGTCCAGTCAGATTCGGTTGAGTCAGTTTTTGGCGTGTTTCTAATGGTAGAAGAGGGAATACCAATTCAGCAAAACGAATTGATTCTTCAAGGTGCGGATAACCCGAGAAAATAAAGGTATTAATGCCTAAATCTGCATATTCTTGGATACGTGCCGCCACAGTTTCAGGGTCACCTACTAATGCCGTGCCTGCACCGCCACGGACGAGACCTACGCCAGCCCATAAGTTTGGTGACACTTCAAGTTTCGAGCGATCTCCATTATGAAGTTCAGCCATACGACGTTGACCAACAGAGTCCATTTGTTTAAATTTTTTCTGTGCCGCAGCGATGGTTTCGTCATCAACATACTGAATTAATTCTTCAGCAGCTCTCCATGCTTCCTCGTTGGTTTCGCGGACGATGACATGTAAACGAATACCGTAATCTAGGGTGCGACCTTTAGCTGCCGCCTTAGCGCGGACATTTTCAATTTTTTCTTTAACTGCTGCTGGTGGCTCGCCCCAAGTTAAATAGGTATCCACTTGATCGGTTGCCAGTTCAACAGCATCATCAGAAGAACCACCAAACCACAATGGTGGGTAAGGTTTTTGGACGGGTGGATATAATAATTTTGCATCATCCACGCTTAGACGTTCACCATGGAACGTGAAGCTTTCACCCGTATGAGAGCGTTTTAAAATTTCGCGCCAAATCGTAGTATATTCAGTCGCAGTTTTATAACGCGTTTTATGATCTTCATAGACGCCGTCACCTTTTAACTCTTGCTCATCACCACCAGTGACTAAGTTCAATAGAACACGGCCATTTGAAAGACGGTCAAAGGTTGCTGCCATACGTGCAGCCAGTGCAGGAGTGGTTACCCCTGGGCGCAAAGCAACGAGAAATTTAAGATTTTTGGTGGCATCAATTAAACTTGCGGCAGTTAACCATGGATCTTCACAAGAACGACCAGTCGGGATAAGCACACCTTCATAACCTAGATTATCCACCGCCACAGCGATTTGTTTCATGTAGGCATGGTCGACAACACGTCCGCCTTTGCTTGTACCTAGGTAGCGACTATCACCATGAGTAGGAATAAACCAGAAAATTTTCATTACTTAAGTCCTTAATATGAGTTACTTACCAGTCCATACGACTTGGTTGATTTGTATCGGTTTAGGAATGATTTTGAGCTCAGCAAAGCGATCAGCCAGTTGTTGCTGATCTGCAATGACTTTCGCGGTTAAAGGTGCTGCATAAGATGGACGAGGTCGGCGCTGAACAAAGGTTTGGCTCACATTCGGCTTTAAACCTGTTGTTTTGGCAAAAATCGTTGCTGTAGTTTTTAAGTTCTTTTGAACCCATTGATCAGCAAGATTAATCTGTTCAATGACACCTGAAATCGCTTGAGGATGTTTGTCGATAAACTTGCCTGAAGCGAGATAGAACGTGTAATTCGGGCTCAGCCCTTGTCCAGTGGTCAAAACTTTTGCTTTATCTTCAAGCTCAGCAGCAGCGTAATACGGGTCCCAAATGGCCCATGCATCAACGGCACCTTTTTGGAATGCTGCACGTGCATCAGCAGGACTTAACCAAATTGGTTTTACATCGCTCCATTGCAAACCTGCTTTTCGGACGGCTTGGACCAATAGATAATGTGAACTAGATCCACGATGTACTGCGACACGCTTGCCTTTGAGTTGTTTAAGCTGAGTAATGTTGGATTTTTTCGGCACTAAGATTGCTGAAGAAAGTGGCTTCGCCGCCTCATAAGCAATGTAATGCAAAGGTTTATTTCCTGCTTGAGCATAAACAGGCGGGGTATCACCTGTTGCACCAATATCCACTGAACCCACTGCAAGTGCTTCTAAAATTTGAGGACCACCAGGGAACTCATTCCATGTAATTTTGGCATTGGGAAATTCTTGCTCAAACAGTTTTTGCTGTTGAGCAATCACCAAATTCACGGAAGATTTTTGGAAGCCAATGCGTAATTCCTTCACTGAGGGATCAACAGCCCATGCAGCTGAGCAACCCAACATCGCACAGGCAAATAGCATCGTTGTCATTGAATGACTTGAGGTTTTAAACCAAGTGTGTGCTGTATTTGCTGATTGATATTGAGTCATGTTCATCACCTTTTCATGTTGTTATTTGGGTGTAGGAGCAATAATTGCGGCCTGAATATTGATTTTGTTTGGAATCAATTTCTGTTGATGGAATACATCGGCAACTTTTTGCTGATGTTGAGCAACTTCAGTACTAATTGGGTAAACGCCGAAGCTCATACGTCCAATTGAGGTTTGAAGAATTTTGAAATCTAGACCTGTAGGCTTCACGAGCAGTTGAGCTGCTTCGTCTTTATTGGAAGCAATCCAATCTGATGCCTCATTAAGTTCTTGAACAACGGTTTGTATAATTTCAGGATTCTGTTCAACGAACTTACGATCAGCCATATAGAACTGGTAGTTATTGGCATTCCCTTCGCCAGAAGCGAGAACACGTGCGCCGATTTGATGCTCTGCTGCTGCAAAGAACGGATCCCAGATTACCCATGCATCGACTGCACCGCGCTCAAATGCTGCGCGAGCATCCGATGGTGGTAGGTAAACCACTTCAATATCATCAAGCGTCAAATGATTCTTTTCTAAAATCTTCAAGAGAAGATAATGAACGTTAGAACCTTTGTTTAACGCTACACGCTTACCTTTAAGTTGTTGAATATCTTTGATGTTCGAATTTTTTTGAACAATCAACGCTTCAGCGCGTGGAGTCGCAGGTTGATTTGCGACATAAACCAAATTTGAATTCGCTGCTTGGGCAAAAATAGGGGGGGCTTCACCGACTTCACCAAATGAAACACTGCCGACATTCAAACCTTCTAACAGTTGTGGTCCACCTGGGAACTCTACCCATTTCACTTGAATGTTTTGATCCTTCAAAACGGCTTCTAATTCACCACGTTCTTTAATCACGGGCAGTAAGCCATACTTTTGATAACCGATATTTAACACTTGGGTTTTATCTTCTTTTTTTGAGTCGCAACCAGTGAGTAGCAAAGCACCTGTTAACGCAGAAGACAAAATGAGTGTTTTTTTCCAAAGATTAGCGTTAAAGCTGCTCATATTGAAAATCCTGAAAACTTAAAAATAAAAAAAATCAAAAAAATAAATGCGTCATGTAACGCGCCTAAGTTAATGAATTTTCTATTTCGTAAAAAATAAGAATTCAGGAATTCCTAATGAATAAAAAAGATAAAATTAAAAGAGAAAAAAATATCTAAAAAAATGCAAAAGACTCAAGCTGATAATAGCGATATTTTTGTTTCTAAGTTAATGAAATATATAAATATATATTAAAATATTAAATTGTGATAATGATATGATTTGTATGAATATATCGAATGAGTGTGAAGATAGTTCAACTAGGAATATCGATATATAAAAGAAAGATAAAGCAGTTCATGAGGGTGCAATAAAAAAGCCACTTTAGAGTGGCTTTTTACAAACAATTGAGTTTCTTTGGAAATTATAAAGTGCCTGACGCGCTTGTGGTAAGTCATCCACCGATGCTTTGACAAACCCTTGTTCCAAAAACCAATGTGCGGTTCGTGTCGTAAGAATAAATAACTGTTGGATATTAGACTTTTTTGCTTTCTCTTCTAAATAGTGCAAGATTTGGCTACCACGATTTGATTTGCGGTAACTTGGATGTACTGCCACACAGGCTATTTCTGCAGAACGAATTTCATTTGATTCAGTTGGTATTGGATATAATGCTGCACAAGCCAGAACCATACCGTCACGTTCAATCACAGCGAAATGATCAATTTCATTTTCTAAGCGTTCTCTAGAGCGGTATACCAAAATGCCTTCTTGTTCTAATGGGCGTAATAAACTGATTAATCCACCGACATCCTGAATCGTCGCTGTGCGGACTTCTTCATAATGTGCATCGGTGATCATCGTGCCATGCCCATCACGAGTAAATAATTCTTCGATTAATGCACCATCATGTTCATAAGATAATAAATGAACGCGGTTAACGCCATTTAAAGAGGCTTCCTTGGCATTTTGTAAATGCAATGCCAATTCATAATTTTGCTCTAAAGCAACGTCAATATGTTGATCTAGCTGATGCGGGGTCACTTCGCGCAACAACTGCTGTGGGCTTTGCATTAAACCTTGTTCGGAACCGAGAAAAATGAGTTTATCGGCACCGAGTTGGATAGCTGTTTTGGTCGCCACTTCTTCAGCAAGCAAGTTATAAACTTCACCAGTGGTTGAATAACCTGAGGGGCCAAGCAATACAATATTGTGATTGTCCAAATGTTTTTGAATCGCATCTGCATCGACTGAACGCACTTCACCGGTAAGTTGAAAATCGATACCGTTACGAATGCCATAAGGTTTAGCTGTTATAAAATTACCAGATACCACATCAATGCGAGCACCATACATGGGTGAATTTGCAAGTCCCATAGACAATAAGGCTTCGATTTGTAAACGGATTGAGCCTACGGCAGACATGACCGCACCTAATGAGTCACGTGTTGTTACTCTACGATGATTATGAAAAGGACTATCTAAATTCTTCTCAGCAAGATTTGCACTGATTTGTGGTCGTGCTCCATGAACCAGAATGAGTCGAATGCCGAGAGAATGTAAAAGGGCAATATCATGAATAATATGTTGAAAATTTGGTGATTGAACTGCTTCGCCGCCAAACATTAAAACGAAGGTTTTATTACGATGGGCGTTGATATACGGCGCTGAGTTTCGGAACCAATGCACATATTGCTGTGTCATATTTTGAATTGTATCTATTGAGTCCGATTGCATGCATGTACCGATAGAAGCGGGAAGTGGTCATCAGATTCTAAACAAAAAAATGATTTTCCACACCTGCATTAAAATAAAGACATAAAAAAGCCCAAACTGAGTTTGGGCTGAGTGCAGGGAAGATCAATTTGAGAAGATCTAGGAATAAGCTTATCCGATGATACGCACGATGCGATCTGTACGCTCATTCACTAAGACATAGTCTCCATTAATTTTGTACCACTGCTGGTTACGCGCCGCTTTAGGTAGATTCTTCGCTTGACGATCACTTAACTCAAATTTTGAAGAGTTGAATTGACGTGGTAACTGTTGACCTACTCGCCATTGACGGCTTGGATTTACATTTTGGAAGCCACGATTTTGTTCATAGCGGTCATGTTGATATTTCGCAGTCTGACCTTTATTCCAATGCGCTGGTGGAGGAGTTGGTTTTGAATAGTGACGACCATCGTCATGTGGACCAGCCATCGCAGATGTTGCCAATAAACCACTCATTGCTAATGTAAGTACTGATACTAACTTTTTCATGTGGGATACCTCTAACTTTGTTATTTATCCGATATCGCTAAAGTACAAAATGATTTGAGATAAACCGTGGAGAGATATAGTCAATTTGTGAAATGTATGAAGAAGTGATGAAGATGAATGATTAGGATTGAACTCAACAAAAAACCCGACATGAAGTCGGGTCGATTTAAACGTCAAAATTAATCTTGCTGGATTTTCAAAATGCTATTGCTGTTTGAATCCACCAGAATAAAGTCATTATTCACTTTGTACCATTGTTGGTTTTTACCAGGTTTTGGTAGGTTATGATCTTTATATTCGGTTTTATAACTATTGCCACGATAGTGTTGAGGCATGACGTAGCCAGTTTGCCATTTATGTTGACGTAAACGTTTTACGCCACGCTCTTCTCTGTTTTTACGACGATCTTGGAACTCTTGATCTGATGAAGCATCATATTGAGTACGTTTCTCAAATCCTTTACCACGTTCACGTGAACCTTTATCTTGGTAGTCATCAGAGTAAGGAGCAGCATTGGCAATATTTGCTGTAAATATTGCACTTAAAGATAATGTCAAAACTGTCATAATCTTTTTCATATTCCGCCCTCGTTGACCTTATAAATTGGGGTTCACACTAATGTACTGAAAAAATGCAGAGAAACTGTGAAGATAGAATGTAATTTAGATTAAAAATAACGAGATAATAAGAACATATTTTAATAGGAATGAAAATAGAAACCGATGCTTTAGCTGAGCAATCAATGCTTTGAGCAATTTTAAATTTTGAATCCTAATATGATTTTTAAATTGTAAATATTTTAATAACACAGAAGATGATTTTCTTTTAAATAAGAAAAATCATCTGATCCGTTTCATCTCAGTGCCACTGATTATGATATTCCTGCAATTGTTGAATAGCTTCGATAATGATCCACGCAGTTTCGGCATGATCTAAACCTTGAACTAATGAAGCATCCAACTGTAACTGTTCGATCGTTTGGATCGTTGATAATTTTCGAGCTTGGTCTGCCATATTATTTCCTTATAAAAGTGTTGAATTTCATGGCATTGATCATAGTTAAAATTTATAAATATAAAAAACCGAATATTTTTCTCAATTTAATCTGATTATTCGATTAGTGTTCGAATCAAATGCTTAGAAGACAGCATAATTTTTTATATCGATAAACTTAGCGTATGTATAGACTTTTGTTATAGTAAGAACAATTTTAAAGCAACACTAGGAATAGGTTATGTCTGTCGCTCCGCGTATTGGGATTTTAGGTGCTGGTGGCCGTATGGGTCGTACATTGATTCAAGCAGTTCAAGATGCTGGTTATCAATTAGCAGCAGCGGTAGAGCGTCCAGGCAGTAGCCTTATTGGCGCGGATGCAGGCGAATTAGCGGGTATTGGTACACTTGGTGTGAAAGTCGTGGGTGATATCCAAGATGTTTTAAATGATTGCGATGTATTTATTGATTTTACTGCACCAGTTGCAACTGAACAGCATTTGAAACTGTGCCGTGAGGCTGGTGTTGCATTAGTGATCGGTACGACGGGAATGAACGATGAGCAAAAAGCATTTTTAGATGAAAGTGCAACGATTGCTCCTGTAGTGTACGCAGCAAACTACTCCGTAGGCGTGAATGTATCCATTAAACTTTTAGAATTAGCATCTAAAGTCTTTGGTGACAGTGTCGATATTGAAGTGATCGAAGCACATCATCGTCATAAAGTTGATGCGCCATCAGGTACTGCTTTAATGATGGGTGAGGCGATTGCTGATGCATTAGGTCGTGATTTGAAGCAAGATGCTGTGTATCACCGTGAAGGGCATACTGGTCCTCGTGAACGTCAAAGTATTGGTTTCCAAACCATTCGTGGTGGCGATATTGTGGGTGAACATACGGTAATGTTTATTGGTGAAGGTGAACGTGTAGAAATCACACATAAAGCCACGAATCGCATGAATTTTGCTGCAGGTGCAGTACGTGCCGCTGCTTGGGTTGTAGGTAAAGCACCGAAAAAATATGACATGAAAGACGTTTTAGGCTTCAACGATATCAAAGTTTAAGTTTAAAAATACTGCGTGATCATCTAAATAATAATGTTAAATATGAAGAATAAAAATGAAGAAAATTTCTATGATCTGCTTGCTTGTCAGTGCCATTGGCCTGACAAGCCAAGTTCAAGCCAATGAAGCCTCTCGACTCACCATTAACAAAAACAATATTAAAGTGTGGACGATGCAAAATCTTGATCATCCTGTGTTGTCCTATCGTGCTGAAACAGTAGTGGATGCTTCACTCGAAAGAGCAGTTGCAATAGTTTTGGATGTGGAAAATGCAAAATCATGGGTACCCAATGTCGGCTCAGCACAGGTGATTTCTCAAGATTTGAAGCAAGGGGAATTTAAACTCTACATGGTGTTAGATTTTCCATTTCCTTTGAAAGATCGAGATCTGATTGTGCAAGGGAAAATGTATAAGGATTCAAAAGGTATTATTCATATTAAGAATAAAGCTTCGCAAACGGGAAAATCGAAGAATCCTCAGTATATTCGCCTGCAACACTATGTTGGAGACTGGAGCTTTGAACAGATTGGACCGAATAAGGTAAAGGTCAGCACTTCAGGATATGCGGATCCAGAAGGTGCAATTCCACAAAGTGTGACCAATATGTTTGTACAACAGCAGCCTTATCAAATGTTGCAAAAAATGAAAACTGAATTAGCAAAATCTCAATCTGCGCAGATATCGTTACCAGATATTTTGAAATAATGACGTTACATCAGTCATTTAATCATTTTTCAAAGTGTAAGCTGTAAATTGCTTTAACTCTGCTGCTTGAGGCAAATGAAAACTCAAAATTGGTTGCTTTGTCTTAGATGCCTGATCCAATAGAAAAACTTGGTAGGTCTGTTTTTTGGAATCATCACATTGAAAATTTAAATTTTTTTGTGTGGGACTATTGAGCTTGACCGCATGATCAGAAGATACGGTGTAAAGGTAAATTTTCTCCTGCTCTGGAGATTCAATACTTTTTGTAAAACGATAATGACTGTTGTGCGTCACTTTCAAGAAGCCATCAATTAATGATGTACAAATAAATTTTTGCTCAAGTGCAACTTGATCGATAGCATGCTCTGGTTGGCAAGCTGTCAAAAGTGTTACCAAGGGTAATATCAAATATAATTTATCGTTGTTCATATGGCCTCCTGTGTGTTTTTAGCTGTAAGACCATCATAAATTTGCTAGGTTTATAGATACAGATACACACATTTTATAAAAATGAGCACAGTTCATGTTTCAGTATCAAATCTTAGCCAAACATATCAAACAGAAAATTCTGAGTGGAGAACTGTGTTCAGGACAGAAGCTCATTTCCCTTCGGCAATTTTCAGCATTACATGCCGTCAGTTTAAATACAGCAAAAAATTGTTATGCATTATTGGAATCGGAAGGGCTCATCACTGTTAAAAATAAATCAGGTTATTTTGTACAACATTTGAAATCCAAAAATGATCAACCAGTATTGCCTTATCATCGTGAATTTGAAGCTGAAGCAAAGGATATCAGTAACTTAGATTTGCAAATTGAAATACAGGAGTCTTCAACCAATAATCGATCAATTCATTTAGGTGCAGTACAAATCTCTCCAAATCACGTGCCTGTAGATGCAATCCGAAAGTCAATTCAACGTGCTTTAAAACACAGTCAACCTGAAGATTTCCTTTACAGTAATCGACAAGGGCATTTGAGATTGAGACAAGCTTTATCAGACCATTGGGCTGAAGATGGGTTTTATATCAATCCAGACGAGATTTATATCACCAATGGCTGTATGGCTGCGTTATCACTCGTGGTTCAGCTCTTGACCAAGGAAGGGGATGGCATTGTGATTCCAACCCCAAATTTTAATGGTCAATTACAGTTGTTAGGGACACTGAAACGCAAGTTGATTGAGATACCTGCAAATGTGGATGGTTTTGATTTAGAACGCTTAGAAAGAGCAATGCAGCACCCCGATACCAAAGCCTGTCTATTGACTGTGAATTATCAAAATCCACTAGGATTTGAGCTTTCTAATCATGATAAGCAGAAGATTGTGCAATTGGCTGAACAATATCAATGCTATGTGATTGAAGATGATATTTATGCTGAATGTAGTTTTAATTTACAAAGACCTTTACCGATTAAGCATTGGGATGAAGCAGGCTATGTCATTTTATGCAGTTCAATATCAAAATCATTGTCCAGCGCATATCGAGTAGGTTGGTTTTGTTTACCGCCAAGGCTTAAACATTTACATCGTCAAATTGTCATTCAAAATGTCAGTGTGAATACACCTTTGCAATTGGCTTTGGCTGACCTGATGTATAGTAGAGCCTATCGTGAGCATCTACTCCGATTAAAACCAAAATTAAATCATCAAGTTGATGCATATCGAAAAACGATATTAAACGCTTTCCACGGGATCGATATTGGGTTAAGTCAGCCGGATGGTGGTTATGTTTTATGGCTGCAATTGCCGACACATATTGATGGTTTAGAACTCTATTATGCCGCACGTCAACATGGTATTAACATTGTTCCCGGTGATGTTTTTGGAGAAGAGCGCCGTTATAAAAATTATATTCGCTTAAATGCAGGGCATGAACTGACTCATGAAATTCATGACTCCATCGTGTTTTTAGCGGATTGGGTGAAACAAAAAATGAGGTCATCATCCCAAGCACCTTCTTAAAAAGTTTATGGCGCTAAACTAAGGTTTTTAAAGCAGTGATTTTCATGATCATCAATCATTCCTATCGCTTGCAGATAAGAATAGATAATGGTTGGACCCACGAATTTAAAACCATTCTTTTTTAGAGTTTTAGACAGTTGCAGGCTTAATTCGCTTTGTGTTGGTGCTAAGCGATAGTCTGGCACAGAATGAACTTTGGGTTGATGCCCTACAAAACTCCATAGCCATTTGACCATATCAGGCATGTTTTGGCGCATATTCAACCATGCTCGAGCATTATCTCGAATCGCCTTTAGTTTACCTAAATGACGAATTATGCCCGGATCTTGTGCTATTTCGATTAAATGTTCATCTGTAAAAGTCGCAATTTCTTCAATGGTGTATTGAAAGAAATGATGTCGATATCGCTCGCGTTTTTTTAAAACAATAATCCAAGCGAGTCCTGCTTGCTGACCTTCTAAACAGAGCACTTCAAATAAGGTGTGTTCATCATATACAGGAACACCCCATTCTTGATCGTGATAATCAATATAAATCTGCTCATCGGAGCACCAGCTACAGCGTTGAATCGTCATGCGAATGCTCCGAAGTGATCAAATGGTAAAAGCAACCCACTGATCGTTTTGATTGTCCCAAAAGAACAACTCTGCTTGTTCTAAATCCGAAAAATTAATCCAGAAATCTTTACCTGCTTTATCTGCAAAACCAGT
Source organism: Acinetobacter sp. 24-47-66 (assembly GCF_056779755.1). Taxonomy (NCBI): domain Bacteria; kingdom Pseudomonadati; phylum Pseudomonadota; class Gammaproteobacteria; order Moraxellales; family Moraxellaceae; genus Acinetobacter; species Acinetobacter sp. 24-47-66. Next base: position 221,460 of record NZ_JBWYIL010000003.1, on the reverse strand, counting down.
GCTAATCAACAGAGCTTCTTCGGTAATTTCCATAATCCAGCCCTGATGGCTTTGTCCATTTAAGACAATACGTTGTTGATTGCCAGATTCTGCAAATTCAACTAGACGATTAATCAAGGCTTCTGACATGAAAACTTCCTAAAAATAAAAACTTTAATTTAACGTAAATAAGGGTATGGATTGACAGGGCCTCGACCGCGACCATCTAAGTAAATTCCATAATGTAAATGAGGGGCAGTATGTCGAGCATTACCCGTATTGCCGACATAACCAATATGGTCACCTCGTCGCACGAAGTCACCCTCATTGAGACCTTTTTTATGCTGATCTAAATGCGCATAATAATGCCAAGAACCAGCGGGTCCTAAAATCCAAATGACTTTCCCACCCAGCTTATTATCGCGCATACTGCGAACAATTCCATCAGTTGCACTATAAACTTTTGTACCACGAGCCGCCAAGATATCAATGCCTTCATGTGTTCGACCGTGACTTCGTGATGCACCCCAAGTGTCTGTCAGTTGTCTCGCTTTTACACCTTGTACTGGGATAGGTAATTTTCGATCCAAAGGAAGCATATGTAAACGAGCAACGAGGGTTGGATCAAGCGGCGTTTGTTTTGGAGGTTGGCTACTGCAGGCGACAAGTAAAATAGCTACACTTAGGATGATGTAATGTCGCAAATACTTAGTCACTCGAACTCCTTGATATGATACAGCCACACTTATTTGAATCGACTATGTCACAAATTCACGGCTGAGATCAATTTTTTCATCGCAGTTGGAATGCCCATTTCTGTTACAACTTGTGGAGCGAGCCATTCACCTCCTAATTCTGTTTGGAGGTATTCCATCTGGTCGAAATCAACATGGAAAATATGTGCATTCAGTAACCAGGTAAAGTGGGTGAAACTGTGTGAAATTTGAGTTGGTAATTGATTACTCACCAAACCATATTGCTGAGTCAATTGACTAAATTCTGAAGTTTCATCAATGATGGGTAAGGTCCATAAACCACCCCATAAGCCTGAATGCGGACGTTGTTGCCATAACCATGTATTTTCAGTACTTCGCAGTAATAAAACATCCGCAGTCTTTATAGGCACTGCTTTTTTTGGCTTTTTAAATGGTAACTCTTGTGTCAGACCCTGCTTTAAAGCTTGGCATTCTGACTGCATTGGACAGTACAGGCAAAGTGGTTTTTTAGGAGTACAAATTGTTGCACCCAAATCCATAATGGCTTGCGTGTAATCATGGTTGCGTTGTTCAGGACAGAGTTGCTCGGCTAATTCCCACATTGCACGTTCATGGACAGGCTTTGATAAATCATCTTCAATGGCAAAGAAACGTGCTAAAACACGCTTAACATTTCCATCCATTATCACGCCGTATTTGCGTAATCCAAGTGACATCAATGCACCAGCAGTTGATCTACCTATTCCTGGCAGGGCCATCCAAGCTTCTAAAGTCTCTGGAAAATGTCCATTTTGACTTACGATTGTGGCTGCTTTATGCAGGTTGCGAGCACGCGCATAATAGCCTAGACCTGCCCAGTAAGGAGCAACTTCATCCCAAGTAGCATGACCTAAATCGGTGACCGTCGGAAAGCGCTCAATAAAACGATCATAGTATTTCAGAACAGTTTTCACTTGGGTTTGCTGCAACATAATTTCAGAGACCCAAACTTTGTAAGGATCATCTGCGACTTGCCATGGCAGGTCATGTCGACCATGTACATCAAACCAATCCAGTAACGCAGTTGAAAAAGAAAACATGAAAATACCATTAATACAATCTGTGCTCAGTATAACCAATCTAGGCAAAGACCTTTTAAAAAAGCATGAAAAAAGGCGCATATTGCGCCTTTTTGTAAAATCAACATTACTCTTGAATAATGCCCCAACGACTATCTAATTTAAGCGGTTGGTTTTTGTAACGAGGAATAATATGGATGTGTAAATGTTCCGACTCTTCATCGCCAAAAACTTTGCCATCATTAAAAGCGATATGAAAGCCTTCCGGATGATGACGGATTTTTAACTCGTTACGTGCCAGTTCTAACAACGACTGTAAACTTTTACGCTCTTTATCGGTAATTTCAAAAAAAGAACTCACATGACGTAAAGGAATAATAACGGAATGTCCTTTAGTCAACGGCTGCTGTTCTGGCAAAATCACACCGAATTCATTTTTATCAATCACATCATATTCATCGTGATTGCAATAAGTACATTGTTCACTCATCCTTATATTCCTCTTATATTTTATCTTCTTTCTTCAATAATCTTAGCGCTAATAAACTTTGAAAGTAATTAATCTAAGTGACGCGACAGTAACTCATACATCGCAGCTAAGCTTTTTTCCTCAGCTTCAGCGTTATAACCGAGATCTACACCATTGGCTTTTGCCCGTTCATCAGCTTGTGGATTGCTAAAACCATGTTTTGCATCCTCAAAGATAATGACCTCATGTGGCACCTGAGCTGCAAACATTTCTTCTTTAAATTGTGCCACATCATCTAGCGTGACCATGCTATCTAGCTCACCATGCAAAACCAGAATTTCAGCTTTTACTTGACCTTGTTGAGCAGGTGTTTGCGCAGATAAATTAGCATGGAAGGTAGCAACTGCTTTTAAGTTCGCACCAGAGCGAGCAAGATCTAAAACAACTTTTCCGCCGTAACAAAAACCAATCGCAGCTAATCTAGTTGCGTCAACTTCAGGCTGTGCAGATAAAGTGTCTAACGCAGCTGTAGCGCGTTGTACAATCGTTTCAGGCTGTGCGAAAGTTTGCATCATCCACTCATTTGCTTGAGAAGCTTCAGTGGTTACCTTTTTGTCGCCGTACATATCAATGGCAAAAGCAGCATATCCTTGTTCTGCAAGTTCTCGAGCACGTTGTTCTGTATATTCATTACGACCCCACCACTCTGGGGCTACAATAATACCTGCAGCTCCTGAAGAGTTTTCAGGTGCGGCAAAATAACCAATCAATTGAGTACCATCTGCCGCTTTATACTGAATTTCTCTTGTTTGAATTGCTGAAGTCATTATTGAAAGTCCTTTCGTTTATGAAAATCAGCAAAGATTAAAGCATAAATGTTTTCCGAAGTGATGAATTTGCAATAAGAAAGTAAAATCAAATGTGAGAATTTATGAAAGATTGGAATATATAAAACGCGTATCAATGAACAGATAAAAAGAAATAAAAAAAGAAGAAGGAGTACCTTCTTCTTTTCATCAATCTTGTGTTTTCAATTTAATCTAGTGATTTAGAACACTAGACTTTGCCTCTTGAGATAAAGCCTACAATTGCGAGAATCACTGCAATCACAAGTAAGATAATTGCGAAATCTTTAGATAAGCCTGCTACACCACCAAACCCTAGCAAACTTGCTATCAATGCAATCACTGCAAAAATAATCGCCCAACGGAACATTTTGATTCTCCATAAATTTTTATTAATGTTCATTCAGTATAAGAAAATAAACTGAGCAAAATGTATACAAAGGGTATTTTAACGTAGAGTATTGATATTCTTTAGTTAATCAACTGTAACTGAGATTGATGAAATTTTATGCGAATTATTAGTGATATACTGACTCAAATTTTTGATATTTAGCTGAATCATGAGCACATCTTTACGCCCTGAATTTTGGAAACATTATTCACTGTTTGAAATGAACCAAGCAGAGTGGGAGGCACTGTGTGATGGTTGTGGTATGTGTTGTTTGGTTAAATTAGAAGATGATGAAACCGAAGAAATCGCATATACCAAAGTTGCGTGCAAACTTCTAGATTGTCAGACGGGGCATTGTTCAGATTATGAAAATCGTCAGGTGCATGTACCTGACTGTATTCAGTTAACGCCTGAAAAATTACAACAAATACGATGGCTACCTTCGAGTTGTGCATATCGACGTATTAATGAAGGTAAAAAGCTACCGAATTGGCATCACTTGGTGACAGGCAATAAACAAAGTGTGATTAGTGCTCGAAAATCTGTAGCAGGTCGTTGTATATCTGAACAGCTTGTTAATGAAAATGAAATAGATGAATACATCGTACGGTGGGTACGCTAGTACATTCAATTGCTAGACTACACATATTTTGTAATATAAAAACACTTTTAAAATGATCATTGCCGTTTAATCCTTGAGACTGATATTCAAGGATTTAAAAAGGGAAAGGCATGTTAAAAGCTGCAAAACTAATTTGGATTGTTGGTTTGAGCGGAATCATAATGGCGTGTCATGCCAATCAAAATAAAGCCACTGAAGCACAGAATCCGCAGGAATCAACAGTCAAAAACGAGAATTCAAAAGCTCAAGAACAACGATATCAAGTTGAAAAAATTGCTCTATTTGATGAACCATGGGCGATTGCAACTTTACCAAATGGTCAACTGTTAATTACAGAAAAGTCAGGCATACTTAAGTTGTTTGACCCACAATCAAAACGTAGTTTTAACGTGGCTGGTGTGCCTCAAGTTGCTTATGGCGGACAAGGTGGGTTAGGTGATGTTTCGATTCATCCTAATTTCAATAATAACGCTTGGTTATATCTCAGTTATGCCGAAGAAAAAAATGGATTGTTTGGTGCAGTGGTAATCCGAGCGAAATTGGATTTATCGAATATCGAAGCACCGAAACTGACGGATATCGAACGCATATGGGAGCAAGTCCCTAAAGTGTCGGGTCAGGGGCATTATGCACATCGTATAGTGTTTGACCAGCAAGCGAATTTATGGATTAGTTCAGGGGAACGGCAGAAGTTTCAGCCTGCACAAGATATGCAGTCTAATCTAGGTAAAATTGTATATTTGTATGATGATGGTCGTGCTCAAGAATCTAATCCATTTGCCAAACAAGGTGGTGTCTCAGCGCAGATTTGGAGTTTAGGTCATCGTAATCCTTTAGGTATGGCATTTGATCATCAAAATCGTTTGTGGGTGGCAGAAATGGGCCCTAAAGGTGGCGATGAGTTCAATCTTATTGAAAAAGGTAAGAATTATGGCTATCCAATTGTATCTAATGGTGATCACTATGATGGGAAACAGATTCCGAATCATGAAACGCGACCTGAATTCATAGCCCCTAAACTTGATTGGTCTCCAGTGATTTCACCCTCGAGTCTGATTTTTTATAAATCTAACTATTTTCCACAATGGAAGAACAAAGCCTTAATCGGTGGATTATCATCGAAAGCCATTATTGTGGTAGATCCACAATCTGAACCTGTACGAGAAATTCAGCGCTTGGATATGGGGGTTCGAGTACGAGACTTGCATGAAGCGAAGGATGGCACAATTTGGGGAATAGAAGATGGACCGCAAGCTTATTTATTCAAATTAAAAGCAAAACTCGAATCTGAGTAAAATGAAAAATGTTGAATAGTGATGGTTGTTTTGACTATTAATATTGGAATTTGACTATTACATAGTAGACTAGTCAACAGCACTTTGAGATCTATAAAAAATATGTCCGATACACAAATTCCGCTACCTGAACGCTTACGTCCACGTGATTTGTCTGAGATTATCGGACAAGATCATTTACTTGGTGAAGACGCACCTTTACGTCAAATGATTGACCAAGGACATTTACCTTCGATTATTTTTTGGGGGCCTCCAGGCGTCGGCAAGACCACCATTGCGCTATTGTTAGCTCAAGCTGTAGATCGTACTTTTATTAGCTTGTCTGCACTCAACACTGGTGTTAAAGAGCTTCGAGAAATCATTGGGGAAAGTGGTGATCTCATTGTGCCAGTGGTTTTTATTGATGAAATTCATCGTTTTAATAAATCTCAACAAGATGCCTTACTGAGCGCAGTAGAAAAAGGCAAGATTACTCTGGTTGGTGCAACCACAGAAAATCCTTCTTTTGAAGTCAATAATGCTTTGTTGTCGCGCTGTCAGGTGTATACGCTGAATGCATTATCTGAGCATGATATTCAACATTTAATTGAACGTGCACTCAAGCAAGACCAATTTCTGAAAGACCGTCATATTCACATCGAAGAATATGATGCATTAATTCAATTTGCCGCAGGTGATGCTCGTAAAGCACTCAATTTATTGGATCTCATTGCGAGCACATTTGAAGCAGATGTTGAAAATATTGTCACCAATGCCATCGTGGTGAAAGTAGCTCAACAAAATATTGCGCGATATGACAAATCTGGTGAGCAGCACTATGATTTAGTCTCAGCATTCATTAAATCAATTCGTGGAAGTGATCCTGACGCTGCACTATATTGGATGGCGAGAATGTTAAAGGGGGGGGAAGATCCAGTCTTTATTGCGCGTCGGATGTTGATAGCCGCTTCGGAAGATATTGGAAATTCTAATCCTAATGCGTTGTTATTGGCTGGGGAGTGTTTTAGGTCCGTTCAAGCGGTTGGGATGCCAGAATGCCGTATTATTTTAGGACAATGTGCAGTGTATTTGGCCACAAGCGCGAAAAGTAACAGCACTTACTTAGCAATCAATAAAGCATTAGAGTTGGCTGAACGTACGTCAAATCTTCCAGTTCCATTGCATTTAAGAAATGCTCCAACCAAGTTAATGAAAGAGCAGGGATATGGTGTAGATTACTTATATCCACATCACTATCCAGAACATTTCGTGTTGCAGGATTATATGCCTCCAGAGCTGAAAGGCACCAAATTGTACGAATCAGCTCGTAATAAGCGTGAAGTCGAAGCAGAGCGTTTACAGCAGCGACGTTGGCAGCAAGAGCAGCAACAACAATAAAAAAAAGCCCAGTTCTATAGGAAGCTGGGCGAAAAGCGATTCATCTGGTCGGCAACTACAGTCTCTCTCTTGAGCCACCAACTCCTGTAGTTGCCTGGTATAAAAATATATTAGTTGAACTTAGTGATATTGTAAAAACGATCATTTTAATAAATAGCATTAATTTATTCGATTAATGGGGGTAAATTTAAAAACAAAAACAACAATTGAGTTTTTTAATGATCAATGACCCAGATTTGTCATCTTATTTAAATATCGATTCGATAAATTAATAGCATTACCAATGAGGAGAGAGCATTGGTAATGCGACTTAACAAAAATAATGAATGTATAACAATAATTTGAAAATATAAAAATAATATCAACAGATACAAAAAAGCCGAGTCATATGACTCGGCTTTATTTTATCTAAATTTTGATTTAGATATCAGAAAGGTCAACACCGATACGTGTAGCAACTTCTTCATAAGCTTCAACCACACCACCTAAACCTTGGCGGAAACGGTCTTTATCTAATTTTTTCTTGGTATCTTTGTCCCATAGACGGCAACCATCTGGAGAGAACTCATCACCAAGAACGATACGGTCATGGAACACACCAAATTCAAGTTTAAAATCAACTAAAAGCATGTTGCCTTGAGCAAAAAGATCTTTTAACACCACGTTTACTTGGTGAGTTAACTCTTTCATACGCTCAAGTTGCTCAGCAGTAGCCCAACCTAAAGCAATGGCTTGAGATTCATTCACCATTGGGTCGCCCAAAGCGTCATCTTTGAAAAATAATTCAAATGTAGGTGGTGTAAGTTCTAAACCTTCTTCAACACCCAAACGACGGCAAAGCGAACCAGCTGCATAGTTACGGATTACACATTCAACTGGAATCATGTTTAACTTTTTAACCAAAACTTCGTTTGGTGTTAAAAGTTTTTCGAAATGAGTTTCGATACCTGCAGCTGCAAGTTTTTCCATGATAAAGGCGTTAAAACGGTTGTTCACCTTACCTTTGCGATCTAGCTGTTCGATTTTTTCGCCATTAAATGCTGAGGCATCATCACGAAAGACTAAAATCAGGTGGTCTGCACTATCGGTTTCATAAACGGATTTAGCTTTACCAGTATAGAGCAAGGTTTGTTTTAACATGGTGGAACCTTTTTCAGAAAAAATATGCCTAGAACGACTAGGCTGGCCAGTTTTGATAAATCTGGGTTAACAGGCTCGCAGCTTTTTGTTTGTCTGCAAACGCGTTAGTTGGGGTAAACACGGCCAAGGTATGACTCGAACCTACAGATGTCAGTTTAAGCACTAAACTTTCACCATCCACTTGAATTGTCGCGGAATGGGGATTCTTAGGTTGATTGACAAAGTTGTAGTTGAGGCTACTGAGGGTGGCGATTGTGTATTGCCAAATTGTAGCAGAATTTCCGTCAATTTTGATCAACGGATTGCCATTTCCATCAGTTAAAAGTTGTGGACGACCGACAGCAGTTGATTGTTCACTCTCAACAGGATTAGAAACGGTTGGTGCCACATTAGGACGAGGTAGCTCGAAACGATTACCTCGCTTATTAACCATTTGTGGCGCATTGTCTATTGCAAGCTGTTCAACAACAGGCGCTGGATAAAGCGGTGTTGCTGGTCTAACCATTGAACCTTCAGGAAATTTAAGCGGGGTTTGTGCAGTAGATTTTTTATAATCGAGTGAACCATTATCGATACCAATCGTACTACAACCGACCATGCTGAGGGCTGAAAGGGCAAGGGGTAAGCCAAAACGTAGTTGCATAGTTGTTATACTCTTCTTTAAATAATGCTCGCAGCTTTTAATGCATCACGCAGTGAAGCTCGATATTGTTCTGCTAATGGAGTAAGTGGTAAACGGATACCTGTACCAATTAATCCCATTTCATGAAGTGCCCATTTCACAGGAATTGGGTTTGATTCACAAAATAGAATTTCGTGTAAATTTGCAACTTGATCATTAATTGCTTTTGCTTGAGCTGCATCACCCACTAAACCAGCGGCACACACTTGGCTCATTTGCTTTGGAGCAACGTTAGCGGTCACAGAAATATTACCTTTCGCACCATGCTCAATCAGTTGATATGCTGTTGCGTCATCACCTGAATAGACCACCATTTCTTTGCCTTCAAGTGCTTTTAAAAGCTCAGCACCGCGAGGAACATCACCTGTTGCATCTTTAATACCTACGATTTGAGGAATATCAGCAAGACGAACTACAGTTTCATTGCTCATATCAACGCCAGTACGGCCAGGTACGTTATAAAGAATTTGCGGTAAATCAACAGCTTCAGCAATTGCTTTGTAATGCTGATACAAGCCTTCTTGAGTCGGTTTGTTATAATATGGCGTTACTAAAAGTGCAGCATCTGCACCAAGCTCTTTAGCTTCTTTGGTAAGCTCAATCGCTTCATGCGTTGAGTTTGCGCCTGTGCCGGCAATAATTGGAATGCGTTTATTGGCTACACGAATTATTTCTTTGATCACTTGAGTGTGTTCAGCCATGCTTAAGGTCGAAGCTTCACCTGTTGTTCCCACGGCAACGATACTATTTGTACCTTGTTCAATGTGCCATTCAACAAGCTTCTCGAGACCCTTCCAATCAACAGTTCCATCTTCAAACATTGGAGTGACGATTGCGACGATTGAGCCTTGAATTACCTGAGCTTGCTGAGTAGTCATTTTAAAACACGATCCTATTTTTCCATCCAGTGAAGGTTGAGAAGCGAAGTTTGGATGGGTATGTATTTTGATTTATATCACGATCCAATATGCCTGCATACTGGATAATGCGTATGCAAATTATGAACTAAGCAACCAATAAGAACAATATGAATTCACTTCAGTCAAAAAAAAGTTTAGTTAAAACAAGTAACTTTTTTTAAAAAAAGCAATTTTAAGACCTTATGGTTAGGCATTTAAATAACAGTGAAGATAGATGTTCGTCTATGAAAGTATTGCGGATAAAAATGAAAATTCGAACTAAAATCTGACCAATTTACCCTGAATTAATAGCTTATATCACTTACATCAGATTTAAGATGTATGTATATACAGGTGAATAGACTAATAATTTTTAAATTATGTGATTATTATAATTTATAAAACGTCTTATTTTTTTTACTTAAAGGTTAAATTATTCTAATACTTATAGATTTTATAATAGATTTTTCTTGGTTTTTTCCTAAATAAAAAAAATAATTAATCGTTTTGAAGACTAGAATTTATTTTGGTTGGCAAGAGGTATGAAATTTAATCTTATTTTGATTACATTTTATTACACCATTTGATAACTCTCACTTTCATTGACTTACATAGATAATCGGGCATCGGACTCAAATGCTGATGAGTGAGGGAAGTTCAATGCAAGAATCAGTAAGTAACAAACATGCAATTTTGACGGTAGGTATCTGCTTCCTCATTGCAGTAATTGAAGGCTTAGATATTCAGGCTGCAGGTATTGCAGCTGCGGGTATTCGTGAACATTTTGGTTTAGATAGTTCACAATTAGGTGTGTTTTTTAGTGCCGGTATTTTAGGTCTGTTACCTGGGGCACTGGTAGGTGGGCGTATTGCGGACCGTATTGGTCGTAAAACAGTTTTAATTTGGTCTGTTGCTGTTTTCGCTGTATTCACTTTATGTACGGTATGGGTAAATAGTTTTAACAGTTTATTGGCTGTACGTTTCCTTGCAGGTGCAGGACTAGGTGCAGCAATGCCAATTCTCATCACTTTGGCTTCTGAAGCAGTAACCCCACAAAATCGTGGTCGCGCTGTTGGGCTAATGTATTGCGGTATGCCTGTCGGTGCTGCGATCTTATCTTTAATTGCAAGTACAGATTTCGGTGCTAACTGGAAAAATATTTTCTATCTTGGTGGTTTATTACCATTAATTGTTATTCCAGTGATGATGAAGTTCTTACCTGAATCTAAAGAATTCTTGAAAACGCAAAATAGAACTGAAGCTGAAATTGCAGAAGCTCCACAAGGTTCGTTTAAAGATTTATTTAATTCACAGAATCTTCTTCGTACGATGTTCATCTGGTGTAGCTATTTCTTCACGCTCATGGTGGTTTACATCATGCTCAGCTGGTTACCTTCTCTATTCCAAGAATTAGGTTTCTCAAGAAAAGAAGGTGCGACAGCGCAATTCTACTTCATGGTAAGTGCTACTGTAGGTACTGTGATTTTAGGTGTATTAACTGACCGCTGGAAAAAAGCTTATGTGATCTTGTTAATGTACGGTGGTATTTTGGCTGGCCTTCTTGCGTTGAATGCAGCAAGCTCACTCACACAAATGTATTTGGCTTCAGCATTGGTTGGTGCTTTCGTGATTGGCTGTCAAGGTGTGCTTTACGCATTTGGTGGTATTGTGTACCCAACAGAAGTACGTGGTACAGGTGTTGGTGTAGCATCAGCAGTAGGTCGTATCGGTGCTATGCTTGGGCCAGCAATTGCAGGATCATTGTTAACGGCAGGATTTGGTGCAGCAGGCGTAATCTCTGCAGCAATCCCTTGTATTATTATTTCTGCGATCTTCATGTTAATGTTGGTACGTCGTATCCAGAATTAAGACAAAAACATAGATTAAAGCCTGCTTGATGCAGGCTTTTTTTATAGAGTTTTCTTATCAAATTTTCTACTCAAACAATTGTAGTTCTCATGATCCTATGCAATAGTCCCTAACAATTTCAAAAATATTGGGAGCTGAAAAGGATGTTCCAACCACAACAAAGTGCACTTATCGTTGTTGATGTTCAGAATGGATTTACCCCTGGGGGAAATTTGGCGGTAGCAAATTCAGATCAAATTATTCCAACCATTAATTTACTTGCTCGGCATTTTGACAATGTTGTCCTTACCCAAGATTGGCATCCTCAAGACCATATTTCATTTTTTGAAAATCATCCTGGAAAGTCTGCTTATGAGACGATTGAATTAGCTTATGGCCGCCAGGTGTTATGGCCTTCACATTGTGTGCAGGGTACACATGATGCAGATTTTCATCCAGACTTGAATATATCCAAAGCGCAGTTGGTCATTCGTAAAGGTTTTCATCCACATATTGATAGTTATTCTGCCTTTTTAGAAGCTGATCATCGAACATCGACTGGCTTAGCAGGTTATCTGCGTGAGCGTGGAATTCGTGACATCTTCATTGTCGGGATCGCCACTGATTTTTGTGTGGCTTGGACGGCAATTGATGCTGCAAAATTAGGTTTTAACAGTTATGTCGTGTCAGATGCGACTAAAGGCATCGATTTAAATGGTTCGTTGCAACATGCATGGCAAGAAATGCTTGCACAAGGTGTGAAACGAATTTACGCCAAAGAACTGATGACTCTCAGACACTCAGCGCAGACCATTTAAAGGCATGGCTCAAGATCATACGTCGTTAATCCAACAAGTGAACTTCTAAATGAAAGCTATCAATCAATTCGTGCAGAAAACCTTTGCGCTGTGGGTACTCTTATTTGCAGGAATTGCCATGTATATGCCAGAAGCTTTTATTTGGCTTAAGTCTTATATCACTTGGATGCTCGGGATTATCATGTTTGGCATGGGAATGACCCTGTCGTGGGAAGATTTTAAAAGTGTTCTCAGCCAGCCTAAGGCGGTTGCCGTTGGCGTGAGTGCTCAATTTATAGTGATGCCATTATTGGCATGGGGATTGTGCATAGCATTTCGATTACCCGCTGAAATTGCCGTTGGCGTACTCCTTGTTGGATGTTGTCCCGGAGGTACAGCATCTAACGTCATTGCTTATATGGCAAAGGCAAATGTGGCTTTGTCCGTCGCGTGTACCTCAGTTTCAACGATGTTAGCACCTTTGCTGACACCATTGATTTTTTATCTCTTAGCGAGTCAGTGGATCGATATAGATGCGGTAGCAATGCTTGTATCGGTAATGCAAGTGATTTTGTTCCCTATCATTTTAGGGGTGATCGTGAGCGGCCTATTTAAGCAAAAAATAGATCGATATATCGCAATGATGCCTATGGTTTCAGTCATCGCGATTGTATTGATTGTGGCTGCGATTATTGCTGGAAGCAAAATGCAAATTTTACAGTCAGGGTTACTGATCCTTGCTGTTGTAATTTTACATAATGGATTAGGATATTTTATAGGTTATTGGGCTGCAAAATTATTGCAGCTCAATCAAGCAGATGCTAAAGCAGTTTCGATAGAAGTAGGGATGCAAAATTCTGGCTTAGGCGTTGCTTTAGCTGCGGTTCATTTTGCGGCAACCCCCATTACAGCACTTCCAAGTGCAATTTTTAGTTTGTGGCACAATATTTCTGGACCCGTCTTGGCAAGTTATTGGGCGACGCGTGACAAAGCTCACCTTAAAAAACATGAATATGACGATGATGTGATTAAGTAGCTGATTTTATTTCATTAACTGATCTAGAAATTCTTTTTCAGTCATGATGTGAATACCATGTTGCTTTAAAAGCGCTGCTGTAACACCGTCCGCATTTATTTTTGACCCCGAAAAAGAGCCATCATAAATCTGACCAAAACCACATGATGGACTTTTAGCTTTCAAAATCGCATGAGTAATCCCATGTTTTTTCGCAAAAGCTAAGGTCTGTTTGGCACCTAAAATAAATGCTTCGGTAACATCTTTTCCCGAAAGATCAAATACTTTTGCATGGCCACTCAAAACATCGGAGCCTGTTCCTTTTTGAATTTCAGCAGGGGCTCTGGGAGTGCTAAGTCCTCCAGAAATTTCAGGGCAGATTACGACGGCCTGATCGGTATCAATCAGCGTTTTAATTTTTTCTTGAAGGCAATGTTGACCATCGTAGCGAACTGGATGTCCGACTAAACATGCACTGATAAGATATTTCATTTGATAAAAAAAGACCGATAATTTTCATTATCGGTCTTTTTGTATGAGAGTAATAAAGTTTCATACTGATCAAGCCTTATCTCATTGATATTTCGAATTCGAAATTAATGGAAGAAAAAATAAAGTTTCATACTTAACTTTAAATTTTCTTCCATTTTTACTTTTCATCGAGTAATAAAGTTTCATACTGAAATGAAACTCTAGGCTCGTTTAATTTATTTTCATATTATATCAATGATGTTAGAAAGTCAGTGTAAGCTTTCAGTTTTTCAAGATCTTGAAGTAATTGGTTTTTTTTTCTTAATATTTCTGTTTTTAGTTCTGGAAAGTCTATAAGTGCTTGTTCAGAAGCTTTGATTTGGTTTTCATAAATCTTTTGCTTTTCTTTTAATTCATTAGTCTTGAAGTTAAGTTTTTTCGAATCACTTTTAACAATTGCTAAATCAAATTGTTTTCTAAATTCATACATGCTTTCTGTTTCAACAAATGTTGAAAGCCTTGGATTGTCAGAATGAATATGTTTGACCAAGTGTCCTTGTCGTACCATTTTTCTCAGAAGCCTATAAAGTTGCTGGTGGTTGATTCGTTCCTTTTCATCTTTTAAAAGATTCAAGTTGTTCCAAATTTTGTTTGATGTCCATCCATCAATTTGGTTGTGGGAAAGAAGTACTAGAAAAGATTGAAAGAAAGGCGAAGTAATTTGTTTCATGATAAAAAAGTAGAAAACTTAAAAAGAGGATTATAGTCCGTGGATATATAGTCCTCAAATAGTGATAGTTCTGTTTTTTAAGCACTTGAATGTTTATGTCAGAACTTACTATTCAATTTGGGCAATTGGTTCGAAAGTACAGAAAAGAAAAAAACATGTCTCAAGAGCAACTTGCATTACTCTGTAATATGGATCGGAGTTACTTAGGGCGGATTGAAAGAGGTGAGGTGAATCCTACTTTGGAAAAACTTTACGAATTAGCAAATTCTTTAGATGTAAATGTAAAAGATTTATTGCCTGAGTAATTTTATAAAGTTATCTTCTGTTATGATTTGGCATATTTTTTAATTTAAAATTTGGTGCTGTTTTGAAAGTAATTGATTTCTTTTCTGGTTGCGGTGGTGTAAGTGAAGGATTACGCCAAGCTGGATTTGAAATTACAATTGGTTTAGATTTTGATTCTAATGCGGCGACAACATATCAAGCTAATTTTCCTGAAGCTTTATTTTTTAATGATGATATTCGCAAAGTAGATGAAAAAATATTAACAAAAGCTTTTAAAGAGAAAAACATAAAAAAAGAACCTCTTTTGTTTGTTGCATGTGCTCCATGTCAGCCATTTTCTACACAAAATAAATCAAAAAGTGAAGATGATATTCGACGTACATTATTAGATGAAACACACCGGTTTATCAGTAAATTAAAACCTGAGTATATTCTTGTTGAAAACGTTCCTGGTCTTCAAAAAATTGATAAAGAAAAAGATGGCCCTTATAAACGGTTCATCACTTTTTTAGAATCTAAAAAATATAAGATTACAGAGTTCATCGCAAAATCTGAAGAGTATGGCGTTCCTCAAAAACGTAAACGTTTTGTTCTATTAGCTTGTAAATCTGGAAAAATGGAAATTCCACAAAGAACACATGGAGAAGGTTTAGAACCGATTAAAACTGTTCGAGATTTTATTGGAGAATTTCCAGCTATCCAAGCTGGTGAAGTACATCCAGATGATCCATGGCATAGATGCCCAACATTAAATGAACGTAATCTAGAGCGTATTCAAAATACTCCAGAAGGTGGGGATCGTCGAAATTGGCCAGATCATTTGATTAATGAATGTCATAAGACACATTCTGGTCATATGGATGTCTATGGTCGTATGAGTTGGGATAAGCCAGCTCCGACTTTAACAACACGTTGCTATAGCTATTCTAATGGGCGTTTTGGGCATCCAGATACGAATCAACATCGGGCAATTAGTGTGAGAGAAGCTTCAAGATTACAAACATTCCCTCAGGACTTTATTTTTAATGGAAGTGTGGTCGAAGTTTCTCGGCAGATCGGAAATGCAGTGCCATGTGAAATGGCTAAACAATTTGGTTTAGCCATTTTGCAACATTACCAAAAATTAAAATAATTTTAATCTATCGGGTACTTCGATATTAGAGTTGATGTAGTCTACTCCGATTCTAGCAGCATGTTGAGCAGCCATAGATTGATAGCGTTCAGCATATCCGACACGTAACTGTGACTTCGGTTTCACTTTGATATCTTTTATTACTACATTACCACTGTGATCTTTGGTAAATATCATAAGTGGGATTTCTTTTCTTTTAAGCTCATCTGCATGATTTTTGATTATCATGTAATCTAGAGCTGGCAGATTAGATATCTCATTTAAAATAGAAAAATATTTTCTTTGATCATTATCATATACATACACATACTTGGAATGTGTAGCAAATTTAATAGCATTCTCTTGATTAGCAGGGAAAAGTTCTAACACACGTATTAATCGATGCGGAGTTAATCTATCATTATATGGATCGTTGGCTTGGCTGGGTATCATGTCACAGGCTGCAGATACACATAAATACCATTTAGACGGCTGATCTGTTTCCTCATGTTCGGAAATTGTTTTAAAGATCGTACCAGTGGAAATATATTCATTCTGATAATTTTTAGATGATAAATGCATGTTTAAGGCATGATACATATCTTTAGGTGTTTTATTTTCATTAAAAGGAAGCTTCATTTGTTCACAACAGAATTTAGCTAGATTGGCATCAGATTCGAGATTTAATTTATTTTTATAAAACTCAAAAGTTAAAAGAATAAAACTCTTCAAATCATCATTGCAGTTGAATTTAAAAGAAATTTCTTCAGATACGTCAGCGTAAATATTGCTAAGAAGTTGAGACACCTCAGTTTCGTTAGTTGACTTCAAAATTTCTTGCAACCAAGCAGCTTGGCCATGTTTATCGTTGTCATGAACGCTATCAAAAGCCATTGCATCAGATTCGATATGATTCTGGATTTCAGATTGTATTAACTGATAGTAAGAAGGTTTCCAACTAACTAAAGAGTTTTTTAAAGTATTCCAGATGTTAATAGGGTCTTGGTCGAGATTTTCTGAACTTTTTGGATAAATACATACGAAAAGATTGCCTGACTTGATCCAGGTTTTACCTTCGGAGTCGCCTTCTATTATAGTATAGCTATTTTCTGAAGATTTATATATTTGATTGTTACCTAAAAAATAATCGCAAATAATATTTGAAATTTCCTCTTTCTTATCTTTGAATTGTGGGTTTCTAGATAATATGCCTTTGAGTCTACCACTATTTTTGTCAAAGAGAATGTAATCTATAAGTTCTTTGTCTGACAGACTATAGGTACCACCTGATTGTATGCTAGGTAAAATTTCTGTATCCCAAAAATCGTCAAATTCATCAATTTTTTCAATTTCATATTCAATATTTTTAATAGGACTAAAAGAGGCAGCAATTTGTTTCCAAACAGTTTCAGGTTTTTCACTGGTATACACTACAGCTAAGTTAAAATGCTTAGAATTTTTCAAGCCACATAAAATTTCTAAAGTTTTACTCGGATTATCTCGTTCAAGATGATAATCAATAATAAGTAAATCAGATTTTCTAATGCGCTCTACATCTAGATTGCGTACTGAGTTATCAATATCACATAATATTTTTTCATTTTGAAAAAATTTTTCTAGTAGAGCTGCTCTTTGGGATGTAAGGACTTTATCTTCATCAATGTGTTCATTTTTAGACAATGAATCTATTAAATCCGGATAGGGAATAAATTGATCGTCAATCATCATGACTGAGCGTATAGCATTATTGCAAAACGTTTTTTGAACTAAACTTTCATATTCATTAGCAACAGTCACACTTATTTCTCCAATCCATTAAATTTAATAATAAAGTTAGCGCCCTCTTCGAATATGAAAGGGTCATCATTATGTTGTTCGGCATACCAAATTTTGTGATGCGCTACAGCTAGGTTTTCACGGCATAAATACAGCCCTACGCCACGTCCATTCGCTCGTTTTGTGTAGAAAAGATCAAAAAGTCTTGGAACATCGTCTTCATCAACTTTGGGTCCTGAATTTGCGATTACTACGAGATCATTAACTAAATCAATTTTAATTTTTCTGTCTTCAACTAATGAAACCCAATACATTGCATTGTTAATCAAGTTAATGAATACAGGATAGATACGTGAGGGAAGATCACTAATTTTTAATGATCTAAAAGCTTCAGTTACTTCAAAATTGATTCGTTGTCTTTCAAAACGATCGCCATAGAACTGATTAATATGGGCTTCGATATTTTTCCCTGTAATGGTTTGGCGTGTTTGATAGCCAGAAATTTTTAATGGGGAAAGGAAGCGAATTTGGCTTGTGAGTGCTTTATGAGAGTTGTAAGCTAATTTAAAACCAGGATGTTCTTTTACATCACTTGGTAATGAATTTAGCCCACGAGTGACTAAGGAGTCTATTTCTTCAAGCTCATGAGATAAAATTTCTACACTAATTCCAAGTTGTGCGACTGCATTGATTGTCCGCATTTTGTCTTCAATATCAGAGCGTTCTTCTTCAGCTATTGAGAATGCTGAATCTAAGTTAATGCCGTCAGATATTTTTTCTAATGTTTTTAAAATTGCATCATATTTAAATGTATAGGTTTCAATTAACTGTAGATATATGATATCTAGATTGTTTAGAGCATTTTCTAAATGAGATGAGTCCTCAACACTTTCAACAATATTGATTGCTTGACTGTAGTATGAGCTTCTATCTTCACTAATATCTTTTTTCCAAATAGAATGAAGTGCATCAATCTTAGCCTCAATGGTAGATAGATATTTATTCAATTTTGAATTGAGAATGCCCTGGTTTTTATCGAACAATTTCTTAGCTGTTTGTTGTGGAGCTAACTTATTGAGTTCTGACTCCATCTTGTTAACAACAGTTTTTAACTGAATAATATAAGCTGAGAATTCGTTATATTTATCACGATATTCCCTATACTTTTCTTCATAAATTCCTAGCTTGGGTGGTTTCGTAGGCGTTTTAATTTCAGTACGGATCACGTCAAGTTTAGAGAGCTGTTGATCAAAATCTTGAAGTTTATCAATAGTTAGTTTATCTACATTCTCTAAACTATTTTTAAGAGCTTTAGCTAGTGATAGAGAATTATCTAATTTGGGTGTCTGATCTTTTAAAGCTTCTTTAAAGCTGTTTTGTGATGCCTTTCGAGCTTGTGTTTGAGCATCTTTTCTTAGCTCTTTATTTTTCTTTGCAATAAGTAATAACTCTTGTCGTTCTTCAGATTTAGAGCCAAAATATCTATCAGCTAATTCAATTAAAAGATCAGAAACTAATACTTTTAATTCTCTTGATGCTTTATTTTTAATAAAGCCTTCACGTCCAGCTTTGTCTTTGAGTTCTTTATTTAACTCATAACTGATACCAATATATCCGAAAGTTCTTCGGTTTGACCAATAGTGTCTCCCCGCATGATTTGTACGACGTTCTTCAATTTCAAAGAAGTCATTATCAACTCTTCCATATGGTAGTACACGTAAATTATCTCTAAATATTAGTAACCCAGCATATTTTTTTGCTTTCTCACTTAATACAGCCACGCTTTTTTCATCTAAGGAGGTAGTATCCTGCTTATATTCAAAAGAACCAATTTTAAATTTGAACCTACCTACGCCAGAACTAGGATTAATACTAATATTTGGAGGTATAAGGACATCACCTTTATCTTGACCAAAAGCTACAATATGACCTCTAAACCAACCTTTTTCATCGAATTCACCTGATATTTTATGTTCAAGAGTTTCAAAATCTTGCATATTAAAGACATCAGTCTCTCTTAAGATATCCGATGGTTCTGAAGTATTTTTTATTCTAAAGAGGCGGTATGAGAAACTTTCATCTTTTTCAACGTATGGATTTGTGAATGCTCTTAGAGTATCAACAAGGTCTTTTTCGATTGAAGCTAATTCAAGATTATCTTTTGCGAGATCACCTTGATTAGTTAATAAACTTAAATCGCGTCTTAGATCAAGCAAGAATAGAGCTGTACCATGTTGCCCACCATCTTTTTCAGAAACATTATTTAGTATTTCCTTCCAAGGTAAGATAGCTCTTTCATCTAAGACAGATTCCTGGCAAAAATTGAGAATTTTATTCTGTGTAGTTATAAAGTTTTCTGATTTATTGTTTTCTAACTCATCTTCAGAAAATTTTATCCAAGCTCTTTCTTTGATTAGTCTTTTTAATTTTAAATCTTCATCTTCATCTTCATCTTCATCTTCATCTTCATCTTCATCTTCATCTTCATTGAATACAATATTTTGAAGAAGTTCTTGCTTTAATAAATCAAAAGCAATAGTGATTTCATCAATCGTGTCGAACTCTAAGAAAGGAATACTAATATCTTCAAAGGACAGATATGGATTTTCAAACAATCGCCAATCGACAAGAAGAGAAGTAAAAGAGCCATTTAACTTTTTAGTCACAAGAAAAGTAACATTTGCTAAAAATGCGGCAGAGAGTCGCCCAATACCTTTTTCACCCTGGGTTTGGCGAATTGGAATACCAAAACGATCTTCATCACTTAGAGCTTTTTTCTTACTTTTAGATTCTGTTCCGACAATTAGCCAGTTATCAATAATCTGCTCTGGTGACATACCACAGCCATTATCGATCAATGCACCACAAGGATATTCAGCATCTACAGTAAATAATGCAACATCTCTCGCATAAGCATCATAAGCATTTTTCCAAAGCTCACTTACAGCTGTGGGGCAGTCTGCAATTTGTCCTTTACCTAAGTGCTCAATAGTACGAGCTCTGGCTCTAAAGTTAAAAGATTTTACAGACATAACAACCCTTGATAAATCAAAATTATGAGAGGTGTGTATCTAAATATGGATACTTTTTCTTGTTATATGATCTTAACTTAATGTTTGTTAGAAGTCTTTTAAAATGAGAAAAGATAGCCTGAAAAAAATTATATAGCTTTAATACCAGACGGATTGTAAGGCATCTTGTTTGGCAATCTTAAATTTTTAAACTTTTTTTTTGTTCATCAGAAATCTAATTTAAAATAATATTAGTTAAACGCTCCATCCATCCTTTTAATTCTTGTTCGGATATATCCTGATTCTTTGAATTCATCCGTGGATGGTTCAAAGTACTATTTTTAGAGCTAATATTTTTAAAGATGCCTTTTGGCCAACGTAAGCATTGAGTGACGACAAGCTCAAGAACTTTGGCACGATCAGTTTGGTTCCATTGATTCATGTCTTTAAGTGATAAGACACGAGTTGAAAGAGGTTTCTTATTATCAGAAGTATCTACTTCTAAGATCAAAATATTTTGCCCATTAAATTGAAAACTGACTTCTGCGACACATCTAGGATTTCCATCAGTTTTTATATGTTTGGAGTGACCTTGAATGTTGGGTAATTTATGGAGTTGAAAGGTAGAATTTTTAACTGTGTTTTCCTTGCAAAACAAATCAATCATTTGTTGAAATGCAGAGAAACGATCAAGATATAAATGAAGATCTTCAGTTTCATCTTCAACACCATTAAATTCAGCAGAGGGGATAGTACCCTCAGAAATAGGCTCATTGGTGCTAACTTCCGATGGCGCATTAGTGGATGGTAAGTCTTGATCTTTTGTACCATGATTTCTATGCCTAGTTTTTTTAGAAGTTTTCCTTGTTTCAATGGCTTCTAGGAAGTCGAAGTGTGTCGGTACAACATCAATGATTTGAACATCATCACTATTGCCATCCTCGTCATCTTTGATGGTCGGTTCTTTTCCGTTATTTTTAGTTCCCGAAGAGTTTTCACCTTTACCACCTGATTTAGACTCAATGAATTTATCGCTATAGAACTCAACTTCTTTCGAAATTCGGCTTGAGATTCTTTCGAAACCTGATATTTCATTGACAAAAAACTCAGAAGTTTCAGCCTTGTAATAGCCATATGAATCAAAGATCACTCCATTGAGTTGAGGGGGATTAAAACAAAAACTCCATATACGATATTGGTCAACGTCATAGCCATATTTGGTACAAAACTGACTGATACTTTCAAAGGATTGTCGAATATCAGGATCAAGAAGAATCCAAGATAAGATGCGTCGAATACCTGAATCATTGAAATGAGAAATAGGGTATGAGCAAGCTGGTAAAATATTGATGAGGTAATGATCTCGATTTGAAACAATATCAAAATCGATACTGAAACTATTCTCTATTATTGCTGATCTTGCTAAATATGGAGTGTAGAAAAACAGAGATCGAGCAAGCTCAAATTGAGGTAGCTTAATTTTAATGGTTTCGGACATTGGATGACCGAATTGATCCACACGGACTGCATCAAATAAGAAATAATGTTCTAGAAACTTTCCTTTCGGTAAGTTTGTATTATTGACAGAAGATAGCCAATCTTGAGTTGAACGAATTTTAAAGCGTAAATTGTAGCCTTTGGGATATTCTTGAGTGGGGTTGATGTGGCTATTTTTTCTTAATAATTTTGCATTAGAAAAATTAGTGAAAGTCGTCTCAGGTATTTTATTTTCATTTTCCAAAGCTAGATTTATTGCCCAACTGCCTGAGTTATGTTTTTTAAACAAAGAACCAATCTTTTTTATTTTCATATTCTTAGCGATGTGACTGATCTTAGCCATGATCGATCCTTTTCATTTGATTTAGGAATTTGAGTGCTTCATCTGTTAATCGTTCTTCACTTAATCCCGAATATCGTAATAATTGCCAACTCGCTAGGTGTTGATTAATTTTTTGAAATTGAATAATGGTTCGAGTAATTCTTCGGATTTGATAAGAGCTAATATCTTCTGAAAAAGTACTCAAAAATTTATGTGTTAAGGGCAGCTGATATAGGTTTTTCTCTACGGTGGAGTGTTGAGGTAGTTGCTTGAGATACCAGTTTCTAGATTGCCTAGGTAAACTCAAATCGTCTAATGATTGATAGAATATTTTGAATAATCGCCTCACCATGTGCCAATCCTTCAGAGGCCAATCTACTTTCATGGGAATACTTGCGGGCAAAGCGTGAAAGCTTTTATTTTTTGTGAGTAACCAAGTTTTATCATTGCGATAAAGCCATGCATATAAGGCTGCATTTTTGACTCTAGATGGCTTTATTCCAAAATTTTGAATCAATGACATCCATTCATTACGTTTTTCTTTGAGCATCAATATGTCTTTGCATTTAGATGTTTCACTAGGTGTATTAGTATTCGAGTGCTTAGCAGGTAATTGATGAATTTCATCCAGAATGGCTACCCATGTCCAGCCTTTAGGTAAAAACGTCTCTAAAACAATAATATGTTCAAGATAACTGAATGACTTACGATGCTTTCTAAAGATAGCTTTAAGCCAACTTGTTTCGGACTTCAGTTCATCTAGGTGATGTTGCTGTAACCATTTGAGATCCCATATTTTTATAACGGCTGGATAAATTTTTGAATGATCAATGTGTTTAGAGCTTTTTTTGAAACCTGATCGTTTTGCAATACGTTGATAGAATTGAGTCCATTGATGAAAGCTAGGTGATGTTGTTGGAGGAAGGTTTAACAGCTCATCAACACGCTTACTCACGATTAGATCTAACTCATGAGCAGGGTTATGAGGTTGCTTACGATCTAGGATGAAACTTGCAGGAATAAATTGATGTCGTCCATTCAAATGGGCTGGTGGTAAAAATTCTGACAATTTAACTTTATGTTTGCTACAACAATTTGCGCCTTGGATATACCAAACTCTTGACCAAAAGAATTCTCCATATTGGCGATATTGTTCTTCTAAGCAATGGTGACAATAGCGATGCGTTGTTATCTGCTTAACTTTGGATGCCGCAACTCCTAATGCTAAATGGATAGAACCTTTTGATTGACTCCCCATCCAGTGAAGGCATTTTAACCGTGTATTTTCAGGAGAAAATAGAGCGTGGATTGGAAAAAGAGTATGTTCATAAACAATCTTTTCAAGTGTGTAGTTCGGTGATAAATGCGTTAACAGGCATATGAGATGGCTAGGTAAATCAATCGTGGCAATAACCTTACGATTAGCAAATACTTCTTCAAGTAATTGCTTAGGGCTTGTAATAGCATGATGAATTCCAGCTCTAGCTATCGTGCTATAAATTAATTCATTGGGATATGGTGTAGGAAAATTCAACATGCCAATTTCACTATTACATTGATTGCACCCAAGTTTGAGTATCAAAAATTAAATCGCTCGATTGAAGAACGTCATAAAAATTTTGGGATTTTTGCTTTTGAGAAAACTTAAACCTTAAATCATCTGACGGTAAGCTCACCCATTCACTTTGTTTTATTTTTCTGAGATTCATTTTTTCAGGTTTGATTTCTTTATCCACCTCGACCTCAGTGAGCCAATTAGAAACGATAGGCATGAGTTCTTGCATATTGAGATGAGGGAAATCGACAAAGGCTTTTTTGATTACAGAAATTACTTTAGATTCTGGATATCCAGTGGCAATCAGTAGGTTATGCAATCTTTGAGCATGTACATTTCCATTATATTGTTCAACTTTTTCTTGTTCTTCTTCTATTTTTTTCTGAAGTAGAAGTAAGGTCTTGTCCACATATGGAATAGTTAAGTCGGAATAAAGTGCGATGCGATTAGGATCTCCAGACTTAAGCGCTTCTATCATTGGATGGACAAATTTGAGTTCATCCTCATAGACTTGTCTAAGCAAACTTGGCGTTATTCTTTCTAGTCCTGTCATGATCGCTCGACATTGAGCCAAAACAAAAAGTTTGACGACTATATCCAGTACGCCTTGAGACAGCTCATACCAACAGTCTCGAATTTCGTCACTCAGTTGTCCTTTATTGGTTAGCCATTGGTATTTCCATAGAGCATTGGTAAAAGCCATCCATTCTGTTCTCGTCGTGGTATTTGATAATGGGGGATTGTTCTTCATAGGTTCCCATATAACAGCTCCGAAACCAGCCCCACGACGCGCTGAACGCAGATCTCCATCAAATATAAATTTGGCTTTGGGGGTGCCGACCATAACCACTGGCAAACCTACAACATTGATTAAGGTGACAAAAAAGTTCAGCATTTTTTCAGCACCACCTGAATTTTTAACACTCAGGTGTTGGATTTCATCAATGACGAGTACACCAATAGCATAGGTATTGGTAATTTGACGCATATAGTTGAGTAGAGCTTCGATTCCTAATCTTTTTAAGGCAACTTTTCTTTCAAAATCTGTTCCTAATGCAACATCAATCGCCTTAAAGAAATGCAAACATAGATTTTTTAAAGAGCCATCATGAGGACAGTCTATTTTTAGATAAACGAGTTGAGTGAAGTTATATTTTTCATGATAAATCACTTGAGGATAGAGGTTCAGAATTCGCTGTAGGGTTGTACTTTTGCCACTTCCTGAACAACCGATCAGTGAATAGCTTAAAGCTGTAGATTTTGGTGCATCAAATCTAAAGGCGTTAATGTCTCCTGACATAATACGCTCATAACCGTTTTGCAAATGTTGGTGCAATTTACCATCAGCAATATTGCGTCCTACATAGCCTTGACGAATTAATATTGCAATTTTTTGTTCTAATGAAATATGTCGAGTAATGGGTTGAAAAAATTGATGAAGAAGTTGCGATGAAAGATGAATTCTTTCGTTCTTAGATCTCAGAATATCTTCAGGATTAAAGTCCACCTTTCCAATCAGATTAGCTTTGATATCCGCAATTTCTTGCATGATTGGTGGTAGAGCCTCAATAAATGGATTGTCTTTATATTCACCAAAACTAGGTGTGTAACGTGCTTGAATAAAGTTTAATGGCAAAGTCATTTAGTCATCCTCACCAAACAATTCGTCTGTTAAGTCTGGATAATGAACCGCTTCAGCATCTTGAGGCTTAATTGAGGCTTTCAGTTTAGGCATTGGAATAATATTTGTATCCAATATTTCTTGCTGTTTTACCTTAGCTTTGCGTTCAATATTTTTTTCTTTTGCTTTATTTTTAGTTATTTCAGCGATTCGTTGAGATGGTTTAATTGGATTCTTCGGAAGCTTAGTTTTAAGTTTTTCACTGATAAAAGCTTCAAGCTCTCTTCGTTTTTTTGAAGCCTCTAGTTCGTGTTGTACAAGGTGCTCTTTTTGGGCTTTTTGCCTTTCTTTGACTTCCCATAAAGTACAATCTTTAAATTCTCTCGATCGATCGGAGAGAGACCCTATCCAATATTCGAGACTATTATCTTTCGGAAAAATATAAATTTTATTCACTGAGTAAGGATCATATGCGGCTTCAAGGTTTTGAGGACGAGAACTTCCTGTTTTACGATGTAACCAACCGAGATCAAGTACTTCTTTCGCTAGGTAGTAAAGACCAAATGCTTTGATACCTAGTTCTGATATTGTGATTTTAGTACGTGGCAATAATGCGATTCTGAGTGCTTCTTCTGGAACACTTCTCAATTTTCCTGTTCGGTTTTGAATACCCCAATTCCATAAATGTAAGGGAATAGTTGGTAAGTCATTGGGCATATCTGCTTCACGATCATATGTTTTTAGCACATGAAATTGATTATGCGAGATGATGCAAGCAAGAATGATTTCAGTAAATTGGTGAATATTTAATGTGGCATCTTGACGGTAATCATTACCACCAGTCTTTTTTACAGTTGTGCCTTCAACAATACCTTTTCCCTTACCTTCTTTTTTGAAATAAGCCTGATATGTATTGAAAGCTTGTTCTACGATGCCTTTAGCATCACCACGTCTAGCTGGTGCATTTTCAAGTCTTACAGCGAAAGTTTTCTCTAAGGCTTCAATTTGATAGCCTAATAATTCTCCTCGATCCGCGAGTAAAGCATCAGGTAGACCAACAGCTGGCCAATCCTCTTGCTGAATTGAGATCCCATACTCAGCACAATACTGAACCTTATCGGTCATCGCTATATTCAATGCTTGTATTGCAGCTAAATATGAAGGTGATTCAAAACCTATATAAAAGCCTGTGACTAATCTACTGAAGACGTCAATCACAAAGTAAATGGTGGGTCTACCAACGATACTTTCTGGATTTGAATTGGAAACAAGATAAATATCAGCGATCGTGGCATCAATTTCATAACGTGCACCAGGGCCTGTGACTTGAGCGTTAGACGTTGATTGCAAAGGACGATAGTCCTTTCGGTAGTTGGATGTACCAATACGAGATTTTATGCTTTCAATTTTTTTGAATTCTTTTTCGTAGTAATACTTAAACTGCCATATTGTTGGAATATCTGATTCTGCTATATCAGGATAGAGATTTTTATATGTGGTTTGAAATTTTCGATATACAAATGGGAGTGAATGCTTGTTGTCTTTTAAAAAGAATAATTTAATGGTGCGATAGAAAAGTTTTTCAATGTTCTCATTAACATTAATGCCTTGTTCACTATTATAGATACGAGGTCGACCTAATTTTTTGTCTTTAGCTATTCTTTTTTGACCCTTAGCTCCACTATTTCTGTAATCAGGAAGCAATGCATTAGGAGTTTGACCTCTTTGCCAATATCTGCGAGCTAAGCGATAAATAGTTTGTTTGGTGACTTCATGTTGATTCATGATTTCACTAATTATTTTGCCTCTTTGTATTGGAATATAAAATAATTCATGAGAGATCAGAGGATAAATAAGAGCATAATTTTGGTCACGTTTTATTTCTTGTATTGATTCCTTCTCAGGTTGAATGAAAGCAAGTGACTCATGTGGGTCTATTGTTCTTTTAATATTGCCATCTTCCAAACCTTTTAAGATTTCTGTTCTACTAACTTCAATTGGAAAAGCATTTTCCAAATCAAGACTAATCCAAATCACAGAGTCAGGTAGGATAGTTAAAATCCTAAATAAAGAGCTTTCAAAAGTTAATACTTCATTGATTTTCAGCATGAAGTACCTCATTCCAAATATTTAGTTCGCCCAATTGAATATGGTCTGTATTTAAATCCTTAAAAGAAATATTAAGATCAAATATGAAATACCTTTGAGCAAGTAGGTCTCTAATTTCTCTTAACGATTGTCCTAACTCAAAATGATATTTTTGATCAATCGTTCTCGCTAATTCATTAATCTTTTTAGATTTATTTTTAATGAAAATATCCGCATAAAAGTTAAGTTTATCTAGCGTATCTTGTTCACTTATTTCCAGAGTATTTATTGAACTGTATAACCATTGGATGTTCTGGCTAACAGTCTTAGGAACTTGGTGCTCGGTAAAAATATAAAAGGGTATGTTTTGCTGTTTCCAATATTGTCGTTCAATTTCTATTTTTTCTATTGTGCGTGGGTCATTGAGAGCATTTGAATATTTAACTTGGACTACAAATTTAGGTGTTATTGTATTATGTGTATCCACTAAAAAATCACTTGTCATGATTTGATAGTGTTTCCCAAATCTAGGGTGAGGGATTCCAATTGTCTTCGCAATTTCTAGAGTTTTTTCAATGTCTAAGGGATATTGTTCTCGGATATCGATAGTCGTTGGATGCCATTCTAGTAATAGAAAAGTAGAAAGTTCTAGATCCGAAAGAAGGTGATGAGTTCTTTGGCTTTTATGACCAAAAACTCGGTGAGATCGACCTTCTGAACTCACATCTCGAATTGTGAGCCAAGGTTTATAGCTATTTCCAAAACCCTGTCCTCGTCCTTCTTTAATCCATTTTTGAATTTTGAGTTCATGATTTTGTGTGTTCTTAAAGTTGGCCATAAAAAAATCCACACATCATGCTGTTTAGAGCATAGCTTGTGTGGATTTTTTGAGCAATTCAGTATTACACTTTATTACTCAGTATGAGACTTTATTACTCAGTATGAAACTTTATTACTCTCATACACTTTTTAAGTGTAGATCAAATTGAATTATTCAACCGTAACTGACTTAGCTAAGTTACGCGGCTGATCTACATCGGTACCGCGTAGTACAGCGACGTGATAGGACAAAAGCTGCACAGGAATACTGTATACGATTGGTGATAATAGTGCTGAAACGCTCGGAACTTGAACAACGTGTTGGCGCTCTTTTTCCTTAATGCCACTATTTTCATCTGCAAATACAAACAGCTCACCACCACGTGCTTGAACCTCTTCCATATTTGATTTGAGCTTATCAAGCATGTCATCCTGAGGAGCAAGAATGACAACAGGCATATCATTATCAACTAAGGCCAATGGGCCGTGTTTCAACTCACCAGCTGCATAACCTTCAGCATGAATATATGAAATTTCTTTCAGTTTAAGCGCTCCTTCAAGCGCGATTGGGAACTGTGTTCCACGACCTAAAAATAGGCAATGTTGTTTTTCAACAAACAATTCAGATAGGCGTAAAATTTCTTTATCACATTGTAATGTGTCAAGAATCACTTTAGGTGTATGCCACAATCCAGTAATGATTTCAGTTACTTGTTCATTAGAAATCGTTTGTTTAACTTGACCGAACTTAAGCACGAGAAGCATCAAGGCAGCAAGTTGTGTGGTGAATGCTTTGGTCGACGCAACCCCAATTTCTGGACCTGCTAATGTCAATAAGCTGTAATCTGTTTCACGCACCATGGAAGATGTTGCAACGTTACAGATCGTCATCGTGGTGATATTAATATTTTTCGCTTTGGCACGTTTTTGTGTATCACGAAGAGCAGCCAATGTGTCGGCAGTTTCACCTGATTGAGAAATACACACATAGAGTGTATTGTTCACGATGACTGGAGTGCGATAGCGGAACTCACTTGCAATTTCAACTTGGCAAGGTACATCAATCAGTTGTTCAAACCAATATTTTGCGATCATGCCTGCATGGTAACTGGTACCGCAAGCGATGATTTGAACTTGCTGAATCTGAGAAAAATCTTCTACAGCATTTGCAAGAAAATCATCACGTAAGTGATCGGCATTTAAGGCTTGAGAGATGGTTTGCTTGATCGCTTCGGGTTGCTCATAAATTTCTTTCAGCATGTAATGCTTATATTCACCTTTTGAAGCATTACTCACTGTCGCATCAAGTTCTTTGACAGGGCGTTCAACGCGCTCACCTTGTACATAGACTTCAATCGTATCACGTGTTAAACGCGCAATATCACCTTCTTCAAGGTATATAAAACGATTGGTAATCGGTAATAGGGCCAATTGATCAGAACTGATAAAGTTCTCACCAATTCCCACGCCGATCACGAGCGGTGAACCTTCACGAACAGTGATCAATTCATTTGGGTAATCTGTATGTACGATACCGAGTGCAAATGCACCTTTGAGTTGAGGCACAACTTGTTCAACGGCTTTAAGCAGGTTAGGAGCAGACTTCAGTGCATCATGAACTAAGTGTGCAACAACTTCAGTATCTGTTTGGGATGTAAACACATATCCTAATGCTTCAAGATCATCTTTAAGCTCTTGGTAATTTTCAATAATACCGTTATGTACCACAGCGACTTGACCAGATATATGCGGATGTGCATTATTTTCTGTAGGTTTGCCATGAGTAGCCCAACGTGTATGTGCGATACCAAGCGCGCCAGTGATCGCTGCTTCTAAAACCGCTTCTTCAAGGTTGATAACTTTACCGACACGACGTTCACGTAAAACTTGACCTGCATTGATTAAAGCTAATCCCGCTGAGTCATAACCACGGTATTCAAGACGCTTTAAGCCTTCAATTAGAATATTCGTTATGCTTCGTTCTGCTACACCGCCGACGATACCACACATATTGTAATCCCCTTAATTCTTAATCTTTTGTGGACGTGGATAATTGTCTTTCACAAATTGTTTAGAGCGTTCTACCGCTAAACTATGATCATCCACATCACGAGTAATCGTCGATCCAGCACCAACTGTTGCACCATTACCAATTTTAACCGGCGCGACTAAAGAGCTGTTTGAACCTATAAAGGCTTGGTCACCAATGATCGTTTTAAACTTGTTGGCACCATCATAATTACATGTGATCGTACCCGCGCCGATATTTGAACCCTCACCCACTTCAGCATCACCTAAGTACGTAAAATGATTGGCTTTAGAGCCTAAACCAATGGTGGTGTTTTTCACTTCAACAAAGTTGCCAATGTGTACTTCATTTGCCAATTTAGCACCAGGGCGCAAACGTGCGAATGGTCCAATTTGAGTCTGCTCACCCACAATGGCTGAATCAAATACGCTATACGGTTGAACTTTCGTGCCTGCAGCAATTTTGGAGTTTTTAATTACACAGCCTGCACCGATTTCGACATTGTCACCAAGTTCACATTCGCCCTCGATAATGACATTGATATCGATACGTACATCTTGACCAACCTTGAGTGAACCTCGGAGATCGAAACGACTCGGGTCGATCAAATGTACACCTTGCTGCATCAGTAATTTCGCTTGGTAGTTTTGGTATTCTCTTTCCAATGCTGCCAATTGCACACGATCATTTACACCTTCAACTTCGAAAGCTAAAGCAGGTTCAACTGAGGCAATTTCGAGTCCATCGTCAATAGCCATTGCTACGATATCTGTTAAATAATATTCGCCTTGCGCATTATTATTATTCAGACGTGGCAACCACTCGTGCAATTTGGCATTGCTTACTGCATAAATGCCAGTATTAATTTCTTGAATTAAACGTTGCGCTTCAGAAGCATCTTTATGTTCAACAATGGCTTGGATTTTACCATTTTCTCTCACGATACGACCGTAACCTGAAGCATCGTCTAGTGTAAGTGTGACTAAGCCAATACCTTTAGATTGTGTTGCTTCAAGTAATTTTTGTAATGTATCGGCTGTAATACAAGGCACATCGCCGGATAAAATTAAAGAAATACCATCTTTGGGTAAGACAGGTAAGGTCATTTGAACAGCGTGACCTGTACCAAGTTGTTCAGCTTGTTCAACCCAGTCAATATTTTCTGTCGAAAATGCTTGTTTAACTAGAGCGCCGCCGTGACCGAAAATAGTAATAATATTTTCAGCTTGTATTTTTTTTGCGGTTTCAATGACATGCCCTAAGAGTGGACGTCCTGCTAAAGGCTGTAATACTTTTGGTAGTTTTGAACGCATTCGCGTCCCTTTACCTGCAGCAAGAATAACAACTGTGGTTGACATACAACATCCTTTCTTTGGAGCTTGGCTTAAGCCATATCAATATAGAGATAAATTATAATACAAAGTGCTGCCCACAGACCTGCGATCAGGTCATCAAGCATAATGCCGAAACCACCGTCGACTTGACGATCAATGACGCGAATCGGCCAAGGTTTCCAAACATCAAAGAGACGGAAAAGTGCAAAACCAATAAAAAGCCATACCCAATTCATCAGGCCTAGGTAGATTAAAGGGAGAAACGTGATCGATTGACCCGCAAATTCATCCCACACAATTCGTCCGTCATCATGGACGCGCATTATATCAGCGGCTCTTCCACAAATATATATCCCAATCAATGACATAACGATTATGGCAATCGTGCTATACAAAAAACCTATTGCCATGAAAGCAGGGATAAACAACAAGGCAAAAGCTGAACCAAAAGTACCAGGTGCTTTTGGCGCTAAACCAGAACCGAATCCAACGCCACAAAAAACAATGAAACGTTCAGACCAAGTCATCGTTTTAAAATTAATTGGTTGTTTTTGCAAAGTGCTGATATCCCTGTAATTCTAGTTCTTGTGGTTGTTGATGATGATAAAAATCTAATTGCTGTGTCTCTTTTACGACACCAATCACCGTGATCGGTGTATCGCAGTGTCGAGCTTTTAATTCATCCAAGGCAGGTAAAGGAATGGTAAAACACAATTCATAATCATCACCACCTGCTAAAGCCAATTTCCATTTTTGCTGATTGGACAATGCTTGTAAGGCAGGACTAAGTGGAAGTTGATCTAAGTGTAGGTCGGCACCAACATAAGATGCTTTGAGAATATGTCCTAAATCTTGTGCTAAACCATCGGATACGTCAATCATACTATGCGCCAATCCTTTAAGCGCTTGACCGAGTTCACAACGTGGAGTGGGATAATCGAGACGTTTTTTTAAAGCATGATCGGGATATTTTAATCCGAATGCAGCATCACCGACAGTGCCGGATACACAGATTAAATCACCTGCTTGAGCACCAGAACGTGGCACGGCTTTTCCAATATCCACCCAGCCTAGAGCGGTAACTGATAATGTGAGATGTGGGCTTTGCGTTGTGTCGCCGCCAATTAAACTTACTCCAAATTGATCGCAACAATCATACAAACCCTGACTAAACCCTTTTAGCCAATCATGATCAATTTGGGGTAGACTCAATGCCAAGAGAATGCTTTGAGGTTTTGCACCCATGGCTGCAATGTCTGAAAGATTCACAGCTACAGATTTCCATCCAATCGCATGGGGATCTGTATCGATGGGGAAATGTCGACCAGCAACGAGGGTATCGGCACAAATGACCAATTGTTGCTGTGGAGGTGGGGTGAGCAGGGCTGAGTCATCACCGACACCTAAATCGACTGAAGAATAACTCGGTCGATTGAAATAGGTGTCAATAATAGAAAACTCAGCCATTTCAACAACAACTTATTTTGCTTGTTGCTTTTCTGCTTCACGCAGGCTTTGTGCCAAACGGTCTAATACACCATTGATGTATTTGTGACTATCTGCACCGCCGAAGTGTTTAGCTAATTCAATTGCTTCATCGAGAACGACGCGATATGGAATTTCAAGATGCTCTTTCAATTCATACGCGCCAAGACGCAAAGTAGCTAATTCAACGCCGTCCAGTGCCGAGATCTCACGATCTAGTACTGGAATTAATAACGCATCCAATGCTTCATGATTTGCAATCACTTGTGTGAGCAACTCGTGATAATAGCTGAGATCCACTTTATGCATGGCATTTTCAGCACGTGTACGTGCTTCAATTTCATGCACAGGGTTGTGGCTCATTTGCCATTCATAAATCCCTTGTACAGCAAAACGACGTGCTTTGCGTTTAGCTGCATAAGTAGCTTGGAGTGTCTGCGACATGCTTTAGATCGCCTTTAGCAAGTTAACCATTTCAATTGCAGTCAAGGCAGCTTCACCACCTTTATTACCTGCTTTTGTACCTGAACGCTCGATGGCTTGTTCAATGCTGTCTGTAGTCAATACGCCATTGATTACAGGTAAACCAGCTTCTAAACCAACAACACCAAGGCCTTTTGCACATTCACCAGCAACAAAGTCAAAGTGAGGAGTGCTACCGCGAATAACTGCACCAAGTGCAATTACCGCATCAAACTTACCAGAATTTGCGAGTTTTTTCGCCACAACCGGAAGTTCCCAAGCGCCTGGCGCGTGAACGACAGTGATATTATCGTCTTTAACACCATGTCGATGCAATGTATCAATTGCACCTTCTAATAAATGTTCAACAACAAAGCTGTTAAAACGACCAACTAGAATCGCGTAACGATCTTCGCTCGCGAGATGTAATAAACCTTCAATACGGCGAATCGCCATAGCAACCTCGATATTTAATAAGAGTTATGAATGAGAGCTCTGATCAGCTGTGATGTATTCGACCACTTCTAAATTAAAGCCAGACAATGCATTGAAGCGTAAAGGTGAGCTCAGGAGCTTCATTTTCTGTACGCCTAAATCACGTAAAATTTGTGCACCCACACCAATCGTTTGGTATTGCTGCGATAAGGCAGCATTTGACTTGGCTGGTTTTGGCGCAGTTAATGCTTCTAATGCTGGACCTAAATCAGACGGCTGACGTTGTCCAATCCATACCAAGACACCACGATCGCTTTGAGCAATTTCTTTTAAAGCACGATCTAAATTCCAAGCTGCTTCACCATCTTGCTTATTAAGCTTTAATAAGTCTCGCGCCGGATTGAAGCCATGAACGCGAACAGTCGTCACACCCTCTTCAGGTTGACCTTTAACCAATGCCAAATGAATATCAGGATTCCCGACTTCACGATAACGGTAAAGATCAAAAGTACCATACTCGGTATCGAGTTTTTGTTGATCCAAACGCTCTACCGTTTGTTCATTGGTCATACGGTAGTGAATAAGATCAGCAATTGTACCAATTTTTAGACCGTGTTTTTCAGCAAAAATTTCAAGGTCAGCACGACGGGCCATAGTCCCGTCTTCATTGATAATTTCACAAATCACAGAAGCTGGTTCAAGACCTGCAAGACGAGCTAAATCACAACCTGCTTCGGTATGACCTGCACGATGGAGCACACCACCTGGTTGTGCCATGAGTGGAAAAATATGGCCTGGCTGAACGATATCTGCTGGTTTTGCATGTGCCGCAACTGCTGTTTGAATCGTGTGCGCACGTTCTGCTGGAGAAATACCTGTAGAAATGCCATTTGCAGCTTCAATAGAAAGCGTGAAGTTTGTCCCGTGTTGAGCGCCATTCGCATCAACCATCAACGGTAAATTTAATTGTTTGCAGCGTTCACGGCTTAAGGTTAAACAAACTAAGCCACGAGCATGCGTGATCATGAAATTAATGTCTTCAGGTCGTACGTGCGTTGCAGCAATAACGAGGTCGCCTTCATTTTCACGATCTTCATCATCCATCAGGATGACCATTTTTCCTGCACGGATATCTGCTACAAGTTCTTCTACAGTATTGAGCGACATCAACCTTCACCTTTTTGTTATGTCATTCTGACATTTGAATAAATTTGTTGCGCCATAGTCTAACGCTTTTTTAGTCAGTTTGCCTATGCTTATGACTGTACCATTCAACACAGTCCAACTTACACCTTCATAGCACATTGAAAAGAGAGATAAAATTACCAAAAGAGCAATTTTGTATACAAACTAGACGCTTAGTCTAACTTTTCACGACTGTGAGCTTTAAAAAAGAAAAACCAGATTTAACTTAGCATCAAATCTGGTTTACTTATTAAAATTTAATCTAATTAAGAGCTGATTGTGCGATCCGTCGAAGAGCTTTGAGCTTTGCCTTTCAAAATTTCAGTACGGATATTTTGTGCAAGTTCGGCACAGGCTTCGTTCATACCATTAATCATGAAAGCGTGACGTGTTAACACACTGGTTGGATTCGGCATCGGAACCAATTGATAGCATTCACCAATATGCTTTAACTGATCGTGGGTCAAATATAGCGCCATTTCTTTCGCAATCAGGTGATGTGTGAGTCTTTCCGCCGCTTGTACTGAGTCGAGTTGCATTGCTTCCACTGGCGCGGTTACAGCACAGCGCGTTTGTAATACGAACCGTTTATCCTCACGGTAACGTTTATAGAGTACTTCTGACAATAATTGAAACACCGAACCAATCATTAAGATGCAAGCAATCGAGTTATTCTTGAGTGAAGAAATACTGATGACAGCGCCTTGTTGATCAAAACTACGATTCACAACGATATCATCAACATTCAAATGATAATGCGCTGTACACAGTTCAATACTCTTATTTAAGAAAATTTGACATAAATTAAAATAAGGTAAAGAGACAGATTTGTTGACCGTATTAATTAATTGTTTCGGATCATAAAATTGGATATTCAGTGATAAAGCATCCTGATTTAACTGCAGAGTCGGTACTTTTGGCGTAATTGCAGCTTGTTCTTTATTTTGCTCTGGCGTATGAGGTTGTTTAGGCTGACTCTTTTCCAGTTCTAATGCTTCAGTGAGCAGTTTGATCTCATGACGTAAACGGGACTCATTATTTAATCTCGCAAGATATTCGCTACGAGTAGGGCGAGCAATGGCACGATAAGCCAACCATAATAAGCCATGAATAAAGAGTGACGAGAGGATCGCCAGCCATTGTGTTCTTAATATTTCACCGATACTTGATTTAACCAATGTGATTTCCACACTGCCAATTTTCTTTTCATTTTGTAGTGCATCTCGAACGAAGATTTCACCCTGACGCGTCTTAGACAAGCCTGCAGTCGCGAGAACTTGATCTCCTGTGCCAAGAATACGTATATATGCAACACTTGGATTCGTTGCATAGCGGTTGGCTAATAATGCAAGAGATACAGTATTGGCAGGTTCAAGTTCAGTTAAGCTATCTGCGACCAGTTGAGTCGTCATTAGCAAACCTTGGCTTGCACGGTTTTCATTTAATTGATGTGTCGTTGCAATAACCAATAAAAAGGTATGCAAGGCAAAACTTACAATCAGCAGGCTAGCAAATAGCCCTTGTCTAGGCGCATTCAACGTAAACTTCCAAAGAAAATTAATTCAATTTCGATTATGATTCTTACAATATTCGTAGCTCAGACCCGAGTCAATTCATGCGAGAAATCATTCTTATTTCATTTTTAGGACCTGACCAACCGAATCAGTTTACTCGATTGATGCAGGTGTTGTCCGTACATTCTTTGCAAATTTTAGATGTAGGACAAGCAGTTATCCATAACCAATTGACTCTCGGCATCGTGGTTGCTTCCGAAGACCAGACAGCAACGGCTTTGGCCATGAAAGATATTCTGATTTTAGCACACGATATTGGTCTTACTGTGCGCTTTAAACCGATCGATTCAGAAGATTATGAGCAATGGGTGAAAGAGGGTGGACGTACACGATATATCGTGACGGCATTGGCACCTGAACTTACCGCAGCACATTTGCAAGCAGTGACTAATATTGTTTCAAGTCAAGGGTTTAATATTGAAACAGTCACTCGTTTGTCTGGTCGCCCAACGTTGAATCATTTTGAAAATGAACCAAAACGTGCTTGTGTGCAATTTGGTTTGAGCGGTCAGATGTTAGATGCTGCAGCGATGCGAGCGGCATGTTTAAGTTTATCAAATGACCTTAGTGTCGATGTTGCAGTACAAGAAGACACGCCGTACCGTCGTAATCGTCGTTTAGTTTGCTTTGATATGGATTCAACGCTGATCGAACAAGAAGTGATTGATGAGCTTGCAATTGAAGCAGGTGTCGGTGCACAAGTCGCAGAAATTACTGAGCGTGCTATGCAAGGTGAGCTGGACTTTCAGAGCAGTTTCCGTGCGCGTGTGGCGCTACTGAAAGGTATGGATGCTTCTGTATTGCCTAAAATTGCAGAACGTTTAACGATTACTGAAGGTGCAGAACGTCTTATTTCAACCCTGAAATCTTTGGGTTATCGTACGGCTATTTTATCTGGTGGCTTCCAATACTTCGCTGAATATTTACAAGAAAAACTTGGGATTGATGAAGTTCATGCCAATATCTTGGATGTTCAAGATGGGCAGGTCACTGGCGAAGTTAAAGGGCATATTGTGGATGGCGCTCGTAAAGCATTTTTATTAGGCCAAATTGCGGATGAAATGGGCATTTCACTTGAGCAAACGATTGCAGTAGGTGATGGTGCGAATGATTTGCCAATGCTCTCTATAGCGGGCTTGGGCGTTGCATTCCGTGCTAAACCATTGGTGCGTCAAAATGCAAATCAAGCCATCTCAAGTGTTGGGTTGGATGGTGTTCTGTACCTGTTAGGTGTACATGATAAAGATTTAAGTCGAGCTTAAAATCAAAAAAAGCTTATTAAAAAGGCGACCAAATGGTCGCTTTTTTTTATCTAAGTGAATCATTCTTAGACAAATTTTAATCAGCTAAGTTCAGACGAAAAAACAGATGGTCATCATCGAAAAAAAGATGTTTTTGACAAAAAATTACGAGGTATTTTTTTGTAATGACACGCCAAGTTTGACTGATTCTGACTCTATGAAAAATGTCTAATCTTAAAAAATGTAATGACAAAAGAATGTTGCGACAATATGTGTCGCTTACAAAAGCATCAGGTCTTTTTTTCTGAAAAAAACTCACCATAATGCTTTCATAAACGCCAACAAGACCATTGAAGAAAGTGAAGCGTTATTTAATTTGTTGTGAAACACCATTAGGCAGTATTTGAAACATCTAAATTTTGACGGAGATTTTTATGGTCACTTTAACTTTTGCAACGATACTCGGATTTGCTCTGATCGCTGTAGCATTGGCGGCCGTATTCTTTTCACCTTATCGTCATTGGCTAGGGTTTATGTTGGCGGGTATGGTCTTCTGGGGTTTACTTGAAGGTATTCGTTATAGTGTCCAACACGTCTTTGACATGTCTTTGGCATATAGTTATTTAACAGCGATTAGCTTAGCCATGGTGGCTTTAACGGCTTTCTTACTTCGCGAAGATAGTCGTGCGCAAAAGGCTTTAGAAAATCGTCGTTATATTGAACATACTCCTGTATATGAGGACGATTAAATCCTACTCATGACAAATGATATGTAGACCAAAACTGCGTGGTAACAATTTTATATTTAAAGGTGTATCAAAATGATATACCTTTTTTTTGCCTATACGTTTTGTTAAACAAAGCTGCATTTCCTTACTTATAAGATATGCTAGGATGAATCAATTATTTTTGATATTAAAAAAACGGACTTAAATTGTCATGAAACTATCTTCAATACCTGTTGTGAAATTACCTATCGTTGATGCAAGCACAGATCCACTAGACCTTTTGGTGTTAGGTTTGGCGTTGCGTATGAAACAATTGTCACGTACGAGTCCAAAATTTATTGAGTTAATTCATGATCGTCAGTTCCGTATTCAAAT
This sequence comes from Acinetobacter sp. 24-47-66, assembly GCF_056779755.1. Taxonomy (NCBI): domain Bacteria; kingdom Pseudomonadati; phylum Pseudomonadota; class Gammaproteobacteria; order Moraxellales; family Moraxellaceae; genus Acinetobacter; species Acinetobacter sp. 24-47-66. Next base: position 182,193 of record NZ_JBWYIL010000003.1, on the reverse strand, counting down.
AGGTACAGATCTAGGTGTTGCACGTCAGATTTTAGTCAACAATGGTCAGATTGATTCTGTTTCAGGTGATGCAGAGAAAGCAGATTTCGTACTTCAGTTTGCTGATAGCGAGCAAGGTGTTAAAACCCTGTTGAAAGGTGATCCAACTGCATTCATGACGGGTATGCAAAATGGCAGTATTAAAATGGAAGGTGATTTCAGCTTATTGGTATGGTTTAACCAAGTCGCTAAATTAATTCCACCAAAAATTCCTAAACCTGTAAAAGAAAAAATACAATTTGCTCGTCAATTTATTAAAGAAAAGACAGGTAAGTAATACAGCACCTAAATACGGACTTTTCTCGTTTTGATTCTAGAGATGAGTATTGAAATGCAAGAAAAAAAGCCCTCATCAGAGGGCTTTTCTAGTCATTCAACTTCAAGATTGAAGGTTACCGGACCATCATTGATGAGATGCACTTTCATATCCGCTGCAAAGATTCCGGTTTGTACATGTTCAAACTGAGATTTTGCGTATTCAACTAACTGTTCATACAGTTCTTTTGCTTCGAGAGGCGGCATTGCAGGGCCGAAGTCAGGACGCAAACCTTTTTGGGTTTGTGCCATCAGGGTAAATTGCGAGACTAATAATAATCCGCCTCCGACTTGGCTAAGATTCCAACCCATTTTTCCTTGGTCATCATCAAAAAAACGGTATTTTAAAATCTTATCGATGAGCTTCTTACCTTTTTCAAAGTTATCTTCTTTGCCAATACCAATAAAAACTAAAATCCCTTTTTCGATTTGACCAGTAATCTCACCATCCACAACGACTTTCGCTTCAAGGACGCGTTGGAGTAAAGCACGCATAATTCAACCAAGTTTGATGTTTTTTAATTCAAATGAATTGTATCAAATTGGAAAAAAGAAAAGGGATAAAGTCGTCATCTATCCTAATAAGTCATTGATAAAAAAATAATTAATCGGAGTATATACTTTTAATCTAATAAAGCGATTGAAATAATAAAAATTAACCTTTTTACCAATTTTGTTAAAGAAGGTAATTTACGCGTGCAGGAAAGGTAAATTTGAGAGAGAAAACGATGTTTAAGCGTTCAATGTTGGTTGCAATGCTTGCAACTGCGACAGCAGCATCAGCTGCACCATTAACAAAAGATAACGGCGCACCAGTGGGTGATAACCAAAACTCAATCACTGCAGGTCCAAATGGTTCTGTATTATTACAAGATGTACAGTTGATTCAAAAACTTCAACGTTTCGGTCGTGAGCGTATCCCCGAGCGTGTTGTACACGCACGTGGTACGGGAGCTTATGGTGAATTCGTTGCAACTAAAGATTTATCAGATCTTACTATTGCTTCACTTTTCAAAGCAGGTACGAAAACTCCAGTATTCTTACGCTTCTCTACAGTAATTCATGGTAAGCATTCTCCAGAAACTTTACGTGACCCACATGGCTTCGCAATTAAGTTTTATACTCAAGAAGGTAACTGGGATTTAGTTGGTAACCAAACGCCTGTATTCTTCATTCGTGATGCGATCAAGTTCCCAGACTTCATCCACGCAATGAAACCAAGCCCAATTGACAACGTTCAAGACGCTAATCGCGTATTTGACTTCTTGTCTAGCCAGCCATGGGCAACAAATATGTTGACTTATGTATATGGTAACCAAGGTGTTCCTACGAGCTACCGTGAACAAGACGGTTTCGGTGTACATGCATTTAAATTGTACAACGACAAAGGCGAATATAAATACGTTAAATTTAACTTCCGTTCTAAGCAAGGTGTTAAAGGTCTAAACGTTAAAGAAGCTGCTGAATTACAAGGTAAAGACTTCAACCACTTAACGAATGATCTTTATAAGAACATCAATGCGGGCAATTTCCCGAAATGGGATCTTTATATCCAAGTGTTGGATCCTAAAGATTTGAATAGCTTCGATTTCGATCCACTTGATCCAACTAAAATCTGGCCTACTGATTTAGTACCAGAAACAAAAGTGGGTACTTTGACATTAAATCGTATGCCGAAGAATTTCTTCCAAGAAACGGAACAAGTTGCTTTAGCACCAGGTAATTTAGTACCAGGTATCGAGCCATCAGAAGACCGCTTACTTCAAGGTCGTATCTTCTCTTACTCTGATACACAAATGTACCGTTTGGGTGCAAATCACCAGCAAATTCCAGTAAACCGCCCATTGGTAAATGTGAACAACAATAACCAAGATGGTTATATGAATGTTGGTGCAACTTCATCTAACGTGAACTATGAACCAAGCCGTATGGAGCCAAAACCATCTACAGCGAAAGCTCGTGCTGTTGAAACTCCACTTTCTGGTACGGTTCAGCAACGTGGTGTGAAGGAGCAAAACTTTAAGCAAGCGGGTGATTTATACCGTTCATACTCTGCTAAAGAGAAATCTGACCTCATTATGAACTTAGCAGCTGATCTTGGTAACGTAAAAGATTCAGAAACTAAACACATCATGTTGTCTTATTTCTATAAAGCAGATGCGGATTACGGCACACGTATGACTAAAGCTGTAAACGGTAACTTAGCGACTGTTAAAGCGAAAGCGGCAGCTTTAAAAGACTAATCAAGATTAGTCCTTGGATTGGTGATTAGGGTCTAAGGTGTCACCTCAAAAAAGTCCTGTAAAACTCAATTCCTTTCCTGCAACCCTAGGGGAGTTTTACAGGCATTCGTTATCGAATTTAAACTCAGGTGAGGGAAGAATGAAAAATATTGTATATAGTTTATTAATCGCTTTACTGAGTTTAAGTTCAGTAATGCTTCACGCTCAAACGACGTCTGTCAGTAGCTCACAACAATCAGATCAGAAAGAAGTGATTGACTTATTTTTTGCAGCAGCGAAAACAGGAAACAAAGAAGTTATTCATGAATTTTTGAAACATGGTTTTCCAGTCAATATTAAAAACCATGCTGGTTTTACACCATTAATGATGGCGACCTACTATGGTCATCAAGATATTGTAACGACTCTATTGGAAAACGGCGCAGACCGCTGTGCTCGTGATAATAAGGGTAATACAGCTTTGATGGGTGCTATCTTTAAGCTTGAATGGTCAATTGCCAAACAATTACGCCAGGTCGATTGTGATGCTCAAGCAAAACAGACAGGACACAAGACCACAGAAGAATTCGCAAAAGTTATTGGGCAAGATAAAGCATTGAAAGCTTTGACTGAGTCATATAGTCAAGACAATGCAAAAGAATAATCAGTTTAAGTTTTAGTAATTAGTCGAATAATCTTCGACAATTACTAAAACGAGCTATGAATCGCAACAAAATGTGCTTTAATGCAATAAGTTGCTAAAAACTGAAAAATAATATGTCTGCCATTATTCAATCCTTACTTGATACTGACTTGTATAAATTCACGATGCTACAAGTGGTATTACATCAATTTCCTCAAACGGATAGTGTCTATCAATTTCGTTGTCGTAACCTTGAAGATACAGCCTATCCACTCGTGGATATATTAGAGGAACTGAACGAACAGTTAGATTTACTGTGTCAGCTCAAATTTAAAGAAGATGAATTACAATATTTAAGAAGTTTACGCTTTATTAAAAGTGATTTTGTAGACTATTTAGAATTATTCCAACTTAAGCGCCGCTTTATTAAAGCCAGTATCGATGATCAAGGTCGTTTAGATATTCGTATCGAAGGACCTATGGTTCAAGCAATGATGTTTGAAATTTTTGTGCTTGCAATCGTCAATGAACTCTATTTTCGTCGTATTCGCGATGAGCAGGTATTGGCAGAAGGAGAGCGCCGTCTTAAAGCTAAAATTGAATTGTTGAAACACTATGAAAGTAGTCAACAACCCAATGATCCACCATTCCTTGTTTCCGATTTTGGAACACGCCGTCGCTATAGTTTTGACTGGCAGAAACATGTGGTGGAAGAGTTTAATAAGGCTGCACCACATATTTTTCGTGGCACAAGTAATGTTTTATTGGCAAAGCAGTTGGGTATTACACCCATTGGTACGATGGCGCATGAATTTTTACAAGCTTTCCAAGCACTTGATGTTCGCTTACGTGATTTCCAAAAAGCTGCACTTGAAACTTGGGTGCAGGAATATCGCGGAGATTTAGGCATTGCACTGACAGATGTTGTTGGTATGGATGCATTCCTAAGAGACTTTGATTTGTATTTTGCCAAATTGTTTGATGGTCTACGACATGACAGTGGTGATCCATATGAGTGGGGCGATAAAGCCTACGCACATTATAAAAAATTAAAAATTGACAGCAAAACTAAAATGCTCACTTTCAGTGATGGTCTAAACTTAGAGAAGGCATGGGATTTGCATCAATATTTTAAAGATCGTTTCCAAGTCAGTTTCGGGATTGGTACTAACCTCACCAATGATATGGGACAAACTGCTTTGAATATTGTTTTAAAGTTAGTCGAATGCAATGGTCAATCGGTAGCTAAACTCTCTGATAGTCCAGGAAAAACGATGACTGATAATGATACCTTCCTCGCATATTTGCGTCAGGTATTTGATGTTGAGTCTCCTTAATCATAATTTCCCTTTTCTGATTTTTTGCTAATACCATGCAAAAAATCAGAATAATTTTGAAAAAGTCTTGTGCTAAGATTTGAACAAGGCCAATAGAACTATTCAATAAATATGACCACTAACGCTTTTGATTTCGGTCTGCTCATTGAAGCAGAACAACTTGTTCCTCATTTAGGAAGTGAAAAGTTACGTATTGTTGATTTGACCCGAAGTTCGGTCTATGAGCAATTACATATTCCGCATGCTATACATCTGAAGCCAAAATTTTTAGTGCGCCAAGAGGAACAAACTACGGGTTTATTGCCTGATGATGAAGGGCTTCAGCAGCTAGTCCAGATATTAAACATATCACCTGAGCATCATGTCGTGGTCTATGATGATGAAGGTGGGGCATGGGCTGGTCGATTGATCTGGAATCTACACTGTATGGGTTTTTATAACACCAGTTTATTAAATGGTGGTATTCATGCATGGTTAGGCGCCAACTATCCTACTTCTTCAGAAGTTGAAGAGGTTCAGCCAGTCACATGTCTTTTTCAAGTTAAGACATCCAATGTTGATCAACACCGTATTGATTATTCAACTTTAATAAAAAAAATTGAAAATAAAACTTGCCAAGTATGGGACTGCCGAACGGCTGAGGAGTATACCGGGCAACGTCTCGCGGCACGTCGTGGTGGACATATTCCAACGGCTAGACATTTTGAGTGGAGTACTGCACTTAATCGTCAAAATCATTTAAAATTGCACCCCTTAGAACGCACGCAACAACGTTTAGAACAATTGGGCTTTCAATTTGATCAGCCAGTCGTCGTATATTGTCAGTCTCATCACCGTTCAGGTTTAGCTTACATTATTGGTCGATTACTGGGTTGGGATATCCAAGCTTATGATGGTGCGTGGAGCGAGTGGGGCAACCGCCTCGACAGTCCAATCATTACTGGAGAGTCACCTGAGTGAGTCTGACAAATTTAAAAAAGAAACTATTTATTCAAGCGCAGCAAATCGTCCCGCAACAAAAACTCAGCCGTTTGGTGGGTAAAGTCGCAGCTAGTGAAAACCCAGTATTAAAGAATGTTGTCATTCAAGCATTTAAAGCAAAATATGGCATTGATATGTCAATTGCTGAGCAACAAAATGCCTTGAAATTTAAATCCTTTAATGAGTTTTTCACTCGCTCTTTGAAAACAGGCGTTCGTTCAATTGATCCTAATCCTAAAAGTGTCGTGTCACCTGCAGACGGTGCAATTTCACAATTAGGTAAAATCAATGAGGGCGATATTTTTCAGGCAAAAGGTCAAAGCTTTTCAGTTGAAAAGTTAATTGGTGATCCTCAATTGGCAGCACCATTCAAAAATGGTGAATTTGCAACAGTGTACTTATCACCGCGTGATTATCATCGTGTGCATATGCCTTATTCTGGTACATTGACTGAAACTTTATATATTCCAGGTGAATTATTTTCAGTCAACCAAACTACAGCTGAAAATATTCCGGGTTTGTTTGCACGTAATGAACGAATGGTATGTTTATTCGATACTGATATTGGTCGTATGGCTGTTGTTTTAGTTGGCGCAATGATTGTTGCTGGAATTGAAACTGTTGCGACAGGTAAAGTAAAACCAACAGGTCGCTTAGAGCTGAACCATCATGCGATGAAACTTGAAAAAGGTGATGAGCTCGGACGTTTTTATTTGGGTTCAACGGCTGTAGTTTTGTTTGAGAAAGATAAAATGCAATGGGACCAAGCATTTAAGGCGAACTCAACTGTAGTAATGGGTGAAGCGTTGGGTCATCTTATTTGAGTATATCTTTTGAATAAGAAAAGCGCCTAAGGCGCTTTTTTTTATTCGTGCATTTTATACAAGCGTTCTTTGGGAAACACGGCAATAAATGTAGAGCCTTCGTTTTCTTTCGACTCGATTTCAATATGTGCGCCATGTTGCATAAGTACGTGCTTAACGATGGCAAGGCCTAAACCAGTACCACCTGTTTGACGACTGCGTGCACTATCCACACGATAAAAACGCTCAGTTAAACGCGGTAAGTGTTTTGGATCAATTCCAATACCAGTATCCTGAACAGAAAAATAGCCACGTTCTCCATCATCATGCCAGCCGATGGTGATGGTGCCACCTTTCGGGGTGTACTTTATGGCATTGGTAATTAAGTTGCTAAATGCACTCGCCAATTCCATATCTGAACCAATTAAGTCACAGTGGCTGTCTATATCAAGGTTAAGTGTATGACCATAATCAATATTGTAAGCTTGCGCATCATCAAACAGATGGTTCATTAAACTTGGCATTTCGATAATTTGATTTTTCGCAATTTGTTTTTCATTTTCTAAACGAGACAAAAGCAAAAGATCATTGACCAATGCATTCATGCGTTTAGTTTGCGATTGCATTTGTTCAAAGGCACGTTTCCAACGCGGATTGATATCTTCTTGATCTGTGAATGTTTCGATATACCCACTTAACACTGTGAGTGGTGTTCTTAATTCATGTGAAATATTGTCAACAAAATCTGAACGCATTTGCTCGAGATTTTTCATACGCGTAATGTCGTGCGCAACTAAGAGGCGACTTTCATTGCCAAAGCGAGTCAGTTTGATTTGCGCGTACTTATTATCATGGTTCACCAATTTAATTTTTACACCATCTGGTGCTTGATGGGTATTATGAAAATATTCAATAAAATCTGGCTGGCGAATAATCGTGAGCAGGTTGCGGCCACGATCAACAGCTTGAATGCCAAATAACTTTTCCGCAGCAGGATTCCACCATTCGATTTGATGGGAATCATCCGTAAGAATAATCGCTTCTGATAAAGCCACGAGAGAAGATTGAGTTCGATCGATCAGTCCAACCATTTCAGACTGAACAATACGTTCTTGGCGTTGAGCCCGATATACATTGAACAGTAATGCCCCCCAGATTCCATTTAAATTTGGTGGTACATCGTAAGGACGATTCGAAATCCAATCATTGACTAAATATAATGAGCGTAATTGGATACCAAAAAATATGAGACAGGCAATGCCTAAGCATATCCAAAGATAGCCAATCCCTAACCCGATACAGCCCGCAATAATCAGTAGAAATACCAGTAAACGTAAGTCTTGCTTGGCAAAAGTCCATAAACTGCTATATAGAAACTTTTGATGTTCACGTGCCAATTCTGGGACGGGGTAGGGTTCGTACATAAAATCTAAATTAACCTAAAGCAACATCAGCTCGTGTTGAAAAACGATAGCCAGTACCACGCACAGTTTGAACATAACGGTCTGCACCATAAGGTTCGAGCACCTTACGTAAGCGACGGATATGGACGTCGATGGTTCTGTCTTCAATATACACATTTCCACCCCATACCTGATCAAGTAATTGAGCACGGGTATAGGCACGTTCTGGATGAGTCATAAAGAATGCCAATAGACGATATTCTGTTGGCCCCATATCAAGAATATTTTGATTATAGCTGACACGTTGGCTTACTGGGTCAAGAATTAAGCCATTTGCATCAATGGTTTTTTCGCCATTTAACGCATTTGCACGTCTTAACACCGCTTTAATACGGGATACCAACTCACGTGTTGAAAATGGTTTCGTCATATAGTCATCTGCTCCAGCATCAAGACCTTGAACTTTATGGTCTTCTTCGCCACGCGCAGTCAACATAATGACTGGAATTTCGGAAAGTGTTTCATCACGCTTAAGGCGACGACACAAATCTACGCCACTCACGCCACCCGGTAACATCCAGTCGAGTAGGATAAGCGCTGGACGTTGATCAACAATCATTTGATGTGCTTGTTTCGCATCTTCTGCTTCCAAGCATTGAAAGCCTGCCATATCTAAAGAAGTATGGATCATTTCCCGAATTGGGAGCTCGTCGTCGACAATTAAAATGTAGTCATCTTTCACAACGCAATATCCTATGATGAACGGTGAACCGTTTTATATTTATGACAGGCTTATTACAAAGATTAATTATGACAGTATCATTGCAAGATGGAAATCGAAGTTAAATATAGCAATGTTTTGTGACAATTAGGCTGATATTTTGGCTCATTGATATTTATTAATTTGAAATTAAATCAATATCTTAAATTTACTTACGATTTGTCACAATTTCTTCATCTTAATTTGATGCTACTTTTTCATTAGATCATTCAATAGGGCGAGAAAAACGGTTTTACATGCCTGAACGACCTCAGCACGTGGAAGTTTAAAACCACCTACTACCCAGCGAACAGCAACTTGAGTGACATAGCCATTTAGACCAGTTGCAATCAAGGAGATCTCTTTTTCAGTGAGATGGGTATGTGGCATCATTAATGTGACAAAGGCATGAATCATTCGGTCGAAACGGCCCATTGTTTCTTGAATGGTTGCATGATTATGAAGTTCTTGGACGAGCATTGCATCAATATAAATAATCCGAGCGGTACGCGGATCATCTTCTAAAAAACTAAAGAACGCATTTAGACCTGCATCAATCATGTTTAGAGGCTCAGGAGAGGCTTTCATAATAGCTTGCATTAATGTTTGTTGAAGCTTCTCAATCAGTTCTAAAAAGATCGTTTGGAATAAGTTTTCACTTTTCTTAAAAGATTCATAAAAGTAACGTTCAGTTAATTTCGCTTGTGTGCAAATATCTTTAACGGTTACTGAGAAAAAACCATGAGTTCCATATGCTTCAATACCCGCTTCAATAAGTTTCTCACGGCGTGCTTGTTTGCGTTCAGTTAAGGACATCCCTTTAAATTGACGCTCTTTTGCGGGAGGCTTTTCAATCGCTTGCTCGTGTTCTGATGGAGTGAGGTTCTCTGGGTTCATAGCAATTCGAGTCTTTTTATAAAAGTGTTATGCTGCGGTCAGTATAGAGTACTGATCAGCTAAAGATACTAAATTGGCCTATAGTAACAATAAAAATGGTCGATAGTTACATTGACAATAATAATTGTCAAAATTATAGTGAACATGAATGACCCAGATCAACGCTGTGGTGCATAAAAATCAAAAAAAGGATTCACAATGAAAAATTTTAAAAACAAAGTGGCTGCAATCACAGGTGCAGGTTCTGGTATTGGTCAACAACTTGCGGTGTTACTGGCTAAGCAAGGTTGTCATTTGTCTTTAAGTGACGTAAATGAAAAGGGCTTAGCAGAAACAGTTGAACTGACGAAGAATGCAAATGTACGAGTCACAACCAAAAAAGTAGATGTTGCGAATCGTGACGAAGTTAAAGCATGGGCGGCTGAAACTGTACAGAATCATGGTTCAGTGAACATGATTTTCAACAATGCTGGGGTGGCATTGGGTTCGACCGTTGAAGGTGCAACATACGAAGAGTTGGAATGGATTGTTAATATTAACTTCTGGGGTGTCGTATACGGCACCAAAGAATTCTTACCATATATTAAGAAAACAGGTGATGGACACATTATCAACATTTCAAGTTTATTCGGTTTAACTGCGCAACCAACTCAGTCTGCTTATAATGCAACTAAATTTGCTGTACGTGGTTTCACTGAATCTCTTCGTCAAGAGCTAGATATTGAAAATGTGGGTGTGAGCGCGCTTTGCGTACATCCAGGTGGCATTCGTACCAATATTGCGAAAGCTGCAAAAATGAATGACAGTTTAAAATCTTTGGGCATGAATCCACAGAAATCTGCACAGACATTTGATAAATTATTACGTTGTCCACCTGAAGAAGCAGCGCGTCAAATTCTAGAAGCAGTGCAAAAAGATCGCCGTCGTTTACTGATTGGTAACGATGCGAAAGTGATTGATTTAATGCAACGTGTGATGCCAACGGGCTATCAAAAAGTGACTGCATTTGCGACTAAAATGAGTAAACGTTTCGATTCTAAATAATCGTTAAAAAAACCCGCGTCATGCGGGTTTTTTATTTTCTTGATTTCTAATTTAAATCAGTACTTGAACAGTTTTCTTTTTCCAAACAAATTGATAATACAAACCTTGCATCACACATAAGCAAACGAAGGCCAAAGCATAAGCGTACCAGATTCCCGCCAGCCCCCACCATGCGCTAAATAGATAAGCTGCTGGGAGTTCTATACAGAGTATGGCTACAATATTGATGATCATTGGCATAGTCACAGTGCCACTTGCACGCATAATTGAGGCGAAAATAGCACTCGCGCCAAAAAATAAAATTGACCACAGCACAATAAACAATAATTGTTGCCCGAGTATCACGACTTTTTCATCTGTAATAAATAATGCCATGAGATATTTTGAGAACAAATAAGCCAAGATTACGAGCCCGCCTGTAAAGACAAAATTCATGCCCAGTGCTGTTTTAGTTACACGTGATAAAGAATCCGCTTTACCTGCACCAATCGCTTGAGCCCCAAAAATAGAAGCGGCAATTGCGATAGACAGAGCAGGGAATTGGATATAGTTCAAAACCTGATTGACTGCGCCATAAGCAGCTGTTGCTTCTGAACCATAGCGATTGACCAAGCCGACAATGACTAAACCTGCCACAGAAGTCGTGACCATTTGAATGCCAGTAGGAACGCCAAGCCTGAGAATAATTTTGCTTAGTTCAGGATTGTGGCGTACATGTTTACACATTGCTAAATCTGGACGTAATGGATGATTTTTTTTATTTAAATAAACGTACAGAAAAATAAGCACGGCCAGATAACCCACAATCGTGGCGATGGCAGGTGCAATGATACCCAATTGAGGAAATCCAAAATATCCAGCGATGAGAACAGGGGTAATAAAGAGCCCAATTAAACTGGTCATTCCCAAAGCGATGAGAGGTGTAATGCTATCACCGACACCACGTAAGATAGAGGTATAAATAATATAAATAAAAAGGAGTGGGCTACCTGCTAACATCCATTGAACATAAGGCAAAGATAAATGCATGACACTTGGGTCTGTGCCCAAGGCCTCAAGAATGTGGCGTGCAGATAGAACACCTAAAATGGCAATAATCGTCCCGCCGATCAATGTCATAAAAATAGTAGAGCCGACAACCGCTCTTACTTTTTCTAAATTTTGTGCTCCCCACGCTTGACCAACCAATACCGTCGAGCCAGCCGAAAGCCCAATTACGAAAGCCAAGAGACAGAACAAAATAGGGAAGAAGACGGAAACAGCAGCAATTGCTTGGACGCCCATCATTTGCCCGACGAAGATCGTATTAATTGTGCCTGATAAATTTTGCAGGATATTGGTTGCAATCAGCGGAACTAAAAAAACTAAAAAAACTTTCCAGAAACCAGGTTCATCAATCGGCCGTAAGGTTCTCGCCATATATAAGTCTTATCCATTATTGTTTTCTATATCAACGGATTGACCTTAACACCTTATCATTCAAATTGCTTTAGTAATAAAGTAATCCGTCTCGTCTCTTTTCGTTATTGTGATTGAACCTTCGTTAAAATTTCTCCTGCAAGATGCAAGGTTTCCTCTCGTTTTGCAAAACAGACCCGAACGAGCTTCAGATCTTGAGGTGGCTGTTGATAAAACACTGATATAGGAATCGCTACCAGTTTGTGTTGTTCTGCAAGATATTGGCACATTTCTATATCTGTGAGCTCAGGTCTTAGTGTACTGAAATCTAAGTTTTGAAAATAAGTTCCTGGTGACGGCAGATATTGAAATTTTGAATGTTGAATTCCATGGATGAATAAGTCACGTTTAGCTTGATAAAAATTGGGGAGATCTAAAATATGTTCAGGATGTTGTTCGATGAATTGATTAAGCGCGACTTGAATCGGATGGACACCACAGAAATTGGCAAATTGATAAATTTGACGAAATACTTTCATCAGTGCCTGAGGTGCAACGCAATATCCAGTTTTCCAACCAGTAACATGAAACGTTTTTCCGAATGAACCAATCACAAAACTACGATCTCGAAGTTCAGGAAAACTAAGCGCAGAATAATGTTGTTGACCATCAAACACTAAATGTTCATAGACCTCGTCAGAAAGTACACAAATGTTTTTATCCTGAATCAACTCGATCAGTTGTTGCCAATCTTGCTTGGACCAAATTGCACCTGAGGGATTATGTGGTGTATTTACAATGATTAATCGCGTTCGTTCATTTATTCGATCTTTCACCACATTCCAGTCAACATGGAAGTCTGGATGTACCAAGTTGATATGGATCGCTTGCGCCCCAGCGAGTTTCACTGCAGGTGCATAACTGTCATAAGCAGGATCGAAAATAATTACTTCATCTCCAGCATTTACAACAGCTTGAATCGCACACAAAATTGCAGTCGTTGCACCAGGTGTAATGGTAATTTCGCTGATCGGGTCTAAATGGACTTGGTCTCGTTGGCAGAATTGGGCTGCAATTTTTTGTCTTAAACTCAGCAGACCGTCACCAGGTGGATATTGGTTATAGCCTTGTTGTGTGGCTTGAGCTAAAGCTGCAATTAATTCAGGAGGAGGTGGAAAATCAGGAAAACCTTGAGAAAGATTTAACGCGTTCAACTTTTGGGCGAGTGCTGACATCACGCTAAAAATAGTGACACCTAAGTCTGGTAATTTAGATTCAATTTTAATCATGCTGGATAGTAATATTTAGCCCGTTTCTTCGTAGTTTAGCAGTTGAAATGCCTGCACTAAATACAAATATCTGCGACATATTCGTTTTAATTTTCATAAGATTCTAATGATCTTCAATTAAGTTTAAAACCTTAGATGATCTATGTGATCTCATGTTAAAAATGATTGATCTGACTTTGCTTCATTTCATTTTTTAACCAATTTAAAAAAATAATCTTCCGAGGATCTTCAATAAATCTAGTATGGGACAGTAGATAATAGGCAGAACCATCCTGAAGAATTGGTGTTATTTTTTTTACAGACTTGAGCTCTAATTCTTTTTCAATCATGTAGATAGAAATGATCGTCTTTCCTAAGCCAGCCAAGCAGCCTTCTAAGCATAAGTAAAAATGCTCTAATTCTATTTTGGAATGTTTCTTCAGAATATCTTTGAGTTCATCCAATTGGTGTAATTTTTTTGAAAAATAAGGGCGTGATTTAGAAATTAACAATTCTTTGGTTTTAGGGTGGTGAGATGCTTGGACTGCCACAATATATTCATCGCCAATTTTCTCACTAAACAGATGCGATCCCCATTCAAAATCATTTCTTCGTATTGCGATATCGATATTATCTTTTTCAAAGTCGACTACACCACCACCTGTGAGCAAAACCACTTCAAAATCATGTCCAAGTTTTTTAAATTCAACAAGTCGTGGAATTAACCACTTCATCGAAATGGTTGGTTCACAGGACAGTACCAATTGTTTGTTTTCAGTTTTATTTTGAGTTAGTCCAATTAAACAATCATCCAATTGATTGAAAATATTCTGAGCGCAATGAAAAAGAGTTTCTCCTTCTTTGGTGAGTATCAAGGTTTTATTTCGTCGTTCAAATAATGTGATATTTAATATTTCTTCGAGATTGTAAATTTGCTTACTGACGGCACTTTGCGTAACAAATAATTTCTTTGCTGCAATCGTGACACTGCTGTATTTAGCGACAAAATAAAAAAACTTCAGTGAATTCAAAGATATTTTTTCTATCATTCCAAAAACTCATATATTTTTAGTCGATTTTATTGATTTTATTTTTTTAACTTTTGTTCAAAATGAAGATTACCAAAAGCAAAATAAAGCTAATACAATGGAAAATATATTAAAATTCAGTCCATTTAACAAGCAGCATCTCCATGAATACACATATTCAAAAGAGATAATCAAAAAGGGTTATGCGTTTATTGATTTAAATACATTCCAAGAAATACAGAAAAATAATAATTTTCACGATGTTAATGAGCAAGATGTCAGTGATTTTATAGACAGTTGGAACGCTCTAGATTTAGATCAATTTATGTCGGATAAAGGTAAATATCGAACAAGAAAACATGCAACTTTTACTATTAATGATAAGCATAAAATTTTACTGAAAAATTCTTATATTCCTCATTTTCAGACGATTGAATACAACACTTTGAATGGTGGAATTGCGAGATATTTTTCAGAGATTGATAAAAATACAATTGAAAATCCAATTTTTAGAAATTTACTACAATTCGCATATCTCACCTTTTCAGAAATTGAAACTGAAAATTGGTTTATCGAAGCGCATCAATTTCGCATTGAAGCAAAATTTAACGATAGTGGTAAGCCAACCCCTGAGGGGATACATCGAGATGGGGTGGATTTCGTTTTAATGGCCATGATCAACCGTCAAAATGTTCAGGGTGGAATGACCCGAATTTATGACTTAAATAAGAATTTGAAAGCAGAATTTATGCTTGAAAATTTTTTAGATATCGCACTTGTGGATGATCATCAGGTCTATCACAGCGTAACGGAAATCAAAGTCAATGATTTTACGTTGGGTGATATTGGATTAAGAGATGTATTAGTGATCACGTTTAAAAAGGCATAATGAATGGGTGAGTTTATAGCAGTTATTCTCATCACCATACTCGCTGTTGTGAGTCCTGGTGCTGATTTCGCTATCGTGACAAAAAACAGTTACTTATATGGTAGAAGGATAGGTGTTCTCACTTCACTGGGAATTTCTATAGGTGTGTTGATTCATGTGACTTATACGCTCATTGCTGTCGCATTTGTCATGGCGTATACACCTCAAATTCTAAATATTGTGAAGTATATTGGAGCCATCTATCTCATCTATATCGGTTATAAAACTTTTGTACAAAGTCCGGTTGTCGAGACGTCATCAACTGCTGCAATTAATCCTTTTCAAGCAGTGAAATATGGCTTTTTCACCAATGCACTTAATCCTAAAACGACTTTATTTGTGATTAGTACATACACTCAGATCATCAGTGTGAGTACGCCGAAAGCGATTCTGGTCGGTTATGGGCTATTTATGTCTTTTGCTCATTTTTTATGGTTTGGATTGGTGGCTTTGCTTTTTTCATCGATTGTTTTAAGACAGAAAATGTTAGCTAAGCAAGTACAGATTAACAGAGTGATTGGAACTGTATTATGTCTGCTAGGGATAGCACTTCTGTTTGCTAAATTTCAATAATAGGGTAGCAATATGAAAAAGATGGCTTTTATCGATATGGAAGGTGTTCTTGTCCCTGAAATATGGAAACACTTTTCAAATGTATACAATATCCCAGAGTTGGCGATTACAACTCGAGAAGTCGCAGACTATAAGTCTCTGATGGAATTTAGAATTAATTTACTGAAAGAAAATAAAATTCCTTTAAAACAATTAATCGATGACATTAAAGAACTGGATGTCATTCCAGATGCTAAGGAGTTTTTAGAATATTTGCAAAAGGCTGAAAATTTTGAAGTTAACATTATTTCAGATTGCTTTTATGAGTTTTTATTTCCCTTTTTTGAAAAATTAAATCTTCCTGTTAAAAATACATATTGTCATCACTTAGAAATTGGACCAGATGGATTTATAGAAAATGTTCTGTATACACGAGATAAAGGGAAACATGAAATTATTGTAAAGTTCCAAAAAGAAAACGTTTCAATGACCAATAGTATTGCGATCGGTGATGCATTCAATGATTTTTCGATGTTGCATTTAGTTGATTATGGTTTTTTATTTCAACCCTCAGAAGACGTGAGAAAGAACTCCCCAGCTTATTTTTGTAAAGTAGACTCTTATCAAGATATTATTTCACATTTAAATCGTAAAAAAATTATGTAACCTTATAATATTATTATGGTTTATATAAGATGAAGTAGATAGGAATGACTCTAGTGATAGCTTAGTTCTTTAAATGGATTAAGAATAATAAATACAGCCCATTCATGCAGAAATGGGCTTTTTGATGACGTCAATTCACAATGAATTCAATTTTAGTCAGCGACCAAATTTAAATTTCATTTCTAAGTTAAATCAAAAATTCAACTGCTGCTCGGATGATCCCTAACACTAAACCGATAAATGCACCAACGACAACACCGTTGACGCGAATCATATGTAAGTCACCACCGACTTCATTTTCAATTTTATCGATCATTTCTCGTGAGTCCCATTCGTGAATGCGTTCACTGATAAATAAAATGACTTTTTCGCTGTATTGATCACTGAGATTGACTGCCATTGAACTCATTTTTTCATTTAATAATTGGCGTAATGCAGGATTGGAAATGATGTTTTGACCGACTTGTTGAATCGCAACACGTAAATTTTCAGCTATACCTGAATCTGCTTTCTCCAAATCTTCACGAATGGCATTGCACAGAATGACGACGGCACCAGTAATAAAATTTAAAACTTGAGGACTATCTAACAATGCATTTTTAGTTTCATTTAATTTAAGACTCGCCTGACTTTCAGGATTTGCGAGTTCAGTCATTAAATGCTGTGCAATACTCTCAATTTTTTGACGCCATGGATGCTCTGGATCTGCCAACATTGACTCGACACGCTCTATTAAAGAGTCAATCGTTCTTTGTTGAACATCGATACCGATCCAACTTGCGCCTTTGGCTAAACGCCACACTCCGAGTTCTTTAAATAGGGTGCGGGTTAGCTCCCGAGTTTGTTCAGGATGTGAAGTCACCCAACCGTGCGCAACATCGAGACCACGTTGTAAAACATCTTGGTGGAAGTCATTTTCTAATACGGCACGAATCATTTCACTGGCCAGGGTATTGATTTGAGTGTTCTTTACCCATTGCACACTGTTAGTTTGAATAAACCTACCGACTTGTTCTTGTCCAACAAACTCAAAAACTTTAGGCACTGTCTGTTGAATCACTTGAGTCACTTGACGATTGTTATCTGGATTGGCTAGCCATTGTCCTACTGCCAAACTCACATCTGTTTGACTCAAGCTTTTTGCCACAATCTGTGGCGATAGGAAGTTTTCTTGAACAAAACGTCCCATGGATTCTGCAATACGCGCTTTGTTACGTGGAATAATTTCGGTGTGATCTTTTAAAAACTTAGGAATAGGGATACGGCCGAATGGGTTCCGAAACAAAACCGTAATGGCATACCAATCTGCTAAACCACCAACCACACCTGCTTCAGCAGACAACATTAAAATATGAATAAGCCAAACATATTCTGGAAAAATTTTGGCAGCCACCATGAGCGATATCCAAGCCAATACAGCGACAACCAGTGCGATCATGGCAAACCGTTTGCTTCGATCCAGACTAGGGGTAGTCATTGTTGGTGATACACTCATGCATAACTCCTATGTAAGTTGTTGTATTAATATTATTTTATTGTGATTGAGAAGGCTGTGTTTGTACAGGCAGTATGTCGCCTGTAGCACTTAAACCATATTTAGACCCTAAGGCCTGTAAAATTAAACGTGCATCAAAAGCATCTTGAGGTGCTGTTTTTTGATCTTTAAAACAGGTGATGGTATAGGCTACTTGAACTGGCTCTAAACTGACCACCTGTGGCACATCATAAAAAGGATCAAAGAACATAGGATGTCTACGATATCCATAACCATACGGGTAAGGATTGGAATAAACCACAGCTTGACGAGGTGGTTGTTGTGTGCGATTGCTTGGATCATCTTGGACTTTAAAAAAATGAAAGCTCTGTTTGACTGTTGTTTGTGCAGCTTTAAGTAAGGTTATTTCTTCAGCTGTACCATAGCTCATGTTAGATGAGCCTTGAAAACTAATACGATACGTTGATTGGTTCAAGGGAATAGTTGCGAATTGCCCAAGCTGATCAAATGTACGCGGTTTACTTGGCGTCGTGACACAACCAGACAGCAGGAGCATGCCAGATAATCCCAAAATCATGCATAAGTTTTTCATTTCGCTCTCCTGAAGTCTGTTGTGTCAATATCAATTTAGAAGCTACTGTTTGGCTGTTTTAAGAATTCTATTTCCTCAGGCGTAGAGAGACGATTTAAAATTTCATTACGATGAGGATAGCGGCCGAAACGTTCAATGATGACTTGATGCTTTTTCTCAAAGTCTAAATTTACAGGGTTGCCTAATGCCTCAAACAAACGAAGCGCTTGAGTGTGAATGATTTTTGATTCGCTATGCATGAAAGGCATATATAAGAAGCTACGTTGTTCAGGTTCCAGTTCGAGATCTAAACCAAGACGAACCGCTTCTTGAGCTAGCCCAAGTGCTAATGGATCTTGGGCAAAAGATTCAGCTTTGCCACGATAAACATTACGAGAAAATTGATCCAAGACAATGATTTCTGCTAAGCGTCCTAAAGCAGTTTCCCGCCATGTCCATAGTTCGCCTGCGGCAGCTTGTTGGATGGTGTGACCAAATTGCGCTTGAATAAGTTGATCGAAAGCATCGCTTTTCGCAAACCAATGTGGTTGAGTTTCAGCACTGAACCAAAAATCTATAACGTTGTGATAATTCATATTCTTTACAGTTTGTTAGCATTTATTCTGCAATAAAATCACAAATTTCAGATGTCTTAAAGACTAAGATTGTGTTAAAAATTTGCCAAAATAAAAGGTTTATCCAACTGAAATGTATATGCAAACTGCATTTGGGAATATAAATCACGGTATACTTGATATAAATCAATAATTTTTTATCTCAGTCGTTCTTCTAGATAAGCGAGTAAGTAATGAGTCAACCCGAAGCGCTCTCTGAAACAATTTTACCAAATTGGGTGGATTCGTCGGTGTTTAAAGGTATGTTACGAGGCATTGAGCGCGAAAGCTTAAGGATGCAAAGTGATGGCTTTATCTCCCAGAAAGATCATCCTAAGGGTTTAGGCTCTGCGTTAACTCATCCTCATATTACGACAGATTATTCTGAAGCCTTACTTGAGTTTATTACGCCTCCTCAATCTTCAATTCCTGAAGCATTAAGCTACTTAGAAGATATTCATGCTTTCACTCATCGACATCTAGAAGATGGTGAAAAGCTATGGCCAATGTCGATGCCATGTATGTTGGATGATGAAGAAGAAAGTATTCGTCTTGCGCAATATGGCTCGTCCAATATTGGTAAATTCAAAACCTTATACCGTCGTGGTTTAGGTGTACGTTATGGTCGTCGTATGCAGACGATTTCAGGTGTACATTACAATGTTTCATTGCCTGATGCGTTGTTTGAGCAGTTGCAAGCAAACGAGCAAGATGAAGCTTTAAAACAGCTCAGTTTGCAGGATTATCGCAGCCATCGATATTTCGCTTTAATTCGAAATTTCATTCGTTTAACCCCATTGGTTATGTTCCTGATAGGTGCAAGCCCATCAGTCTGTCGTTGTTTTATGACGGGTCGTGAACATCATTTATTGCCTTTAATTAAGGGAACATTGTATTTGCCATATGCCACTGCATTGCGTATGGGGCGCTTTGGATATCAAAACTCGGCGCAGAAAGAGTTAGGTATTCATTACAATGATTTGAAAGGATATTTAGCAGGTTTACAAAAGGCGGTGAAAACATCTTATGCTGCTTTCAGTCGTTTGGGATTAGATGACGAAGCGGGTGAGCCGATCCAAATTAATGATCACGTACTGCAAATTGAAAACGAGTACTATAGTCTTGTACGTCCTAAACAAGTACCACAGTCTGGTGAAACACCATCTGATGCATTAGCAAACCGTGGGGTAGGGTATGTTGAATTACGCGCAGTAGATGTGAATCCATACAGCCCAATTGGTATCAATGAAGATACTGCAGGCTTCCTAGAGGTATTAGCGCTTTATTGTTTATTAAAAGACAGTCCTGAGCTGCTAGATGATGAACTTGAAGTGATTGAACAAAACCAGCAAGAAGTTGTGAATCGTGGGCGTGCCCCAAATGCTGCCATTGTTGAAAATGGTCAATCAATTGAAATTGAGACATGGGCAAATCAATATCTCAAACAGATGCAGCCTTTAGCAGAAACGTTAGATAAAGCTCACTCAACCTCGTTGTATTCTGATGCAATGCAAATTATGCAATCACGAGTAGATGAAGTGGATGAAACCTTCTCTGCGAAAATAGTAGAAGATACACTAAAACATAGTGGTACTTGGAGCTTAGGTAGTGTGCTCGCGCATCAACATGCTGATCATTATCAAAATTATGTGTTATCTCAGGATAAAGTCACCTATTTTGAACAACTTACAGTGCAATCACTTGAGCAGCAACAACAGTTGGAAGCAGAGTCTAGTTTAAGCTTTAAAGAATATCTAAAAGCATATCGATAAAAATATTGAGGAAAGTATATGCAGTGGCAAAATTACCGCATGGTGAGTGGCCTGTTGTTTATAGCCAGCGTGATTGGAATGGCCTTCGCGTTGTATCTCGAACATGTCCAAGGTCTTGAACCTTGTCCATTGTGTGTATTTCAACGGTTAGGTCTGATCGGATTGGGGCTGATTTCTTTTATTGCGTTTCTACACAATCCCGTCCGTAATGGTTTAAAACGAGTATATGCTTTCCTAGGGACATTATCGATTTTATGGTCAGCGGGTGTTGCTGCACGTCATGTCTGGCTGCAGAGTTTACCTCCAGATAAAGTGCCAAGTTGTGGTCCTGGTTTAGATTATTTGGTAGATGCTTTGCCGCTTAAAACAGTGCTTCAACAAGTGCTGTCAGGATCAGGGGAATGTGCGGTGGTAGACTGGACTTTCCTAGGTCAGTCTTTACCTGTATGGTCTTTGGTATTTTTTAGTATTTTGCTGATCATTTCGATTTGGCAGTTATTCAGAAAGTATCCTGCTTAAAATAAAAAAGCCAACTAATAGTTGGCTTTTTTATTGAAGATGGTCAGGTTTCTACGATTCCTTCCATGCTTTCTAATTTGATTAAATATTTACGGATTTGCTCTTCAGCTAATTCATCGTGATGTGGATAGAACCATTTAACGATTTGCTCAGCAACACTGGAATGGTATTGAATTTCCATATGATTGAGCCCGTAGAACACCGCTTTATGTGATTCTGGCAATTTCAGTTGGAATCGCGGATTTGGATGCTCACCCAAAGCACTTTGCACACTCACTAAGTAATCGCCAATGACTTTGAGTGTGCGATTTTTACGATTTTCAAACTCAATTGTTCCAGCTACTAGGAATGTATTGATATGTGAAGGCAGCGGTGCAGGTTTACGATTATCATCCATCATGCCAATACGAGCGTGATTGTGTTCCCAGTCATCATCACGGACACTACCATGGCGTAAATCCAAAATACCATCACTGCGAATATTCACAATGTGGCTGGCTAACTTGATGATGGGAAAGTGTCCAATTTTTTCTTGAACGGCAAAGCCAATACGTTCTAGAACCGCACCATGATGTGGAGAACCTAAGCAGACCAAATTCTCTGCCATGTGAAACCATTGATGGAGATTTTGTTTACCATAAAACAAAGCACTTCGAGAAACCAAACCACCCATACTGTGACCGATTAAATCAAGGCTGGTGATACGTGGATTGCGCTTTACCAAGTCTTCAAGCATATTGGCCAACGAACGACCATTCGCTGAAATTCTGCGACCAGTGTTGTAATGCAAATAAAGCATGGTGTTGTTGTCGCGTTGTGCAAGCAGTTTTTCACCAATACCGCCATAGTTGCGATTCGTCCAATCAAGATGATTCATGCACAGACCATGGCAAAAGATCACGACACGACCTGACAGGTCACCCTGTTGTAACTCTCCATAGTGATCATACAGATTACTGGTAATCGCCAACGGATTTTGATTTTTGAGTAAATAGTCGCCAATCACACCATTAAGAGCACTGACCAAAAAAATCATTTTTGGCGTGAGGGGCTTATCATGGAGTTTCGGAAATTGATCAATGATTTTGCGCAGGGCTGGTGCGACCAAATAATTTCCGTAATTTAGAAGCGTGTCATATGAAAATTGATATAACTTTCGAACGTAGGTTTTCTTTTGAAATTCTTTTGATGTTTTTTTACTTAAACCAAATACGGTTAAGAGCACTTCACGTTGAAGCGATTGAATGAGATTTTGAACAGCATGGTTGATTGGAGTGCTGACCAGTTGTGCCAAACCTTCAAGCACATCGGCCTGACTCGGAGGAGATCGATCCCATTTACAATAGGTTTCATGTAGTGGCGTTAAACTCGGCATCTAGTCTTATCCTGATAGTGCATGATCATCTAAAGACACTTTATTTTTAGCAATGATCACTGTATAAAATTCCTTGTATTTATCTTATGTTGTTCATCCCGAACAATTTTTAAGATAACTTTGATTTCAGATCGGCTCTAATTTTTTTGTCTGACAATATTTGTTATCGTACAAAAGAGAAACAAATATGTGATATGATTCACAATAAAAATTAGAACAATTTTGAGGAAAATGCAATTAATCAGTTCATGAATATTATCTATCTACATGGATTTCAAAGTAGTCCTTTTTCGATTAAAGGGCAACTGATTCGTCAGTATTTTGAAAGACATGAGCATATACAGGTGCATTTGCCCGATTTAAATATGCCGCCTGATCAGGTCATTACTTCGATTTCGACACTCATCGAGTCTATGTCAAATGTGGTTTTGATTGGGAGCAGTTTAGGTGGATTTTATGCGACGCAGCTTGCCGCAAAACATGGAGTCGCAGCTGTACTGATTAATCCCGCTATGCAACCATGGAAATTATTTAGAAACTTGTTTTCAACGGTGCAGTTTCCTTATCCAGTCACTGCGAATTGGTCGTTAGATGAAGCTCAGCTTGATCAATTGGAGCATATGGCAGTTCCGTTTGTGCAAGATGCAGACAAAATCTTGGTCTTGTTACAACAAGGTGATGAAGTTTTGGATTATCGTGAAGCGGAACGTTATTATAATTGCGATGGTCATCAAGCGTTCCTCATTACAGAAACATATGGCAATCACGCGATGGATGATTTCGCGGATAAAATACCCTTGGTATATCAGTTTTTAGCTGACAGCTTAAAATAAGGAAACAATTTAACGTGTCTCAATATACGGCCCAATCCCTTGAAGTCTTATCGGGTTTAGATCCTGTACGCCGTCGTCCAGGCATGTATACCGATACCACACGTCCAAACCATTTGGCGCAAGAGGTCATTGATAATGCGGTCGATGAAGCATTGGCAGGACACGCGAATAAAATTACAGTGACCGTGTATAAAGATGGTTCATTGTCAGTAGAAGATAACGGGCGTGGTATGCCAGTTGATATTCATCCTGAATATGGTCAAAGCGGCATTGAAATTATTCTGACTAAACTGCATGCAGGTGGGAAATTCAGTACAGATAATTATCAATTCTCTGGTGGTTTGCACGGGGTTGGTATTTCTGTTGTAAATGCGCTTTCCACACGTGTGGAAGTCCAAGTTCAGCGCCAAGGTAATTTATACAAAATGGCCTTTGAGCAAGGTGAAGCAACGGCACCACTTGAAGTTCTGGAAGGTAAAGCACCCAAACGTGCATCGGGTACCTCAGTTCACTTTTGGCCTGAAGCGAAATATTTTGATTCACCTAAATTTGCATTGAAGGCGCTTAAACATAATTTAAAAGCGAAGGCGGTATTAGCTGCTGGCTTACAAATCAATTATGTTGATGAAATTAACGACGAAAAGATCACGTGGCAGTTTGAAAATGGTCTCGTCGATTATTTGATGGATGAGTTGGAAGATCGTGAAATCATCCCTATGCCTGCATTTGTCGCTACAGGTGACGCGGAACGTGCCAGTGCGGAGTTTGCGATTTGCTGGAATGTTGAAGGCGGAGAGAGCATTCAAGAATCTTATGTGAACTTGATTCCAACGGCTCAAGGTGGCACACATGTGAATGGTCTACGTTCAGGTGTGACGGATGCGATCCGTGAGTTCTGTGAGTTACGTAATCTCTTACCACGTAATATGAAGCTTTCAGCAGAAGATGTTTGGGATGGCGTGAACTATATTCTGTCTTTGAAATTTCAAGAGCCACAATTTTCAGGTCAAACCAAAGAGCGTCTTTCAAGTCGTGAAGCCTCTGCGATTGTGCAGAACATCGCAAAAGATGCTTTTGCCTTATGGTTGAATCAAAACTCTGAAATTGCAATGCAATTGGCTGAAATGGCGATTTCAAAAGCGGGACGTCGTTTAAAAGCAGCGAAGAAAGTTGAGCGCAAAAAAATCGTTTCAGGTCCAACTTTACCAGGCAAATTATCTGATTGTGTGGGACATAGTTTGGAAGAGTCAGAACTATTTATTGTGGAAGGTGATTCTGCTGGAGGATCTGCCAAACAGGCGCGTGATAAGAATTTCCAAGCGATTATGCCGATCCGCGGAAAAATTTTAAACACTTGGGAAGTCTCTTCAGATGAAGTACTTGCTTCTCAAGAGGTTCATAATATTGCAATCGCAATAGGAGTTGATCCGGGTTCTGATGATTTGTCTGAACTTCGCTATGGCAAGATCTGTATTCTTGCCGATGCAGACTCAGATGGATTACATATTGCGACTTTGCTATGTGCATTATTTGTGAAGCACTTCCCAAGTCTAGTTGAAGCAGGGCACTTATTTGTTGCGATGCCACCTTTATTCCGTATTGATGACGGTAAAGATGTGCATTACGCGCTTGACGAAGTAGAATTAGAAGGCATATTGAAAAAAGCCAAAACTAAATCCCCACAAATCACACGATTTAAAGGTTTGGGTGAGATGAATGCAAGTCAGCTCCGTGAAACAACATTGGATCCCAATACTCGTCGTTTGGTGCAACTAGATTTGGATGATGTGCATTTTACTTCAGGTTTATTAGATAAATTATTAGCCAAGAAACGCGCAAGTGATCGTAAAGAATGGTTGGAACAAAAAGGCAACTTAGCTGAATTAGTCGTTTAATTTTCTGCAGACACGAGCATTAAAGCCCGCAGATGCGGGCTTGTTTATACTTCACAGAGTGAACAATTCACACCACGACAGTTGTGTAGCACTGAACTGCGTGCACTATTTTTATTGGTACCTGGACCGCCCACTAAAGGTCCTGCAAGTTGTTCTACACCTGATCCTGGGCGCCATTTGGTCTTCATGTTGATTTGTTGTCTGCCAGTAATCATCGGTTTCGCTAAGGTGGGTTGTTGGCAGTATTTGCATTCGATGGTGTCAGTTGCAATCCTAGAAATAGGCACACGTTGTTCAAAAATTCCTTCGCAGTGCTCACAGCGGAAATCGTATAATGGCATGGTCGTGCTCCTACTTATTTTTAAGCATGCGCATGTTTAAAAGTTAAAAAGGAGGTAGCTCGCATGCTTACTCAAGCTACCCCGTAAAATGGTGAAACCTGTAACAACAATAATGCGCTAATTAGCGTTTATGCCCCCAAAATTTATCGTCATTTAAAGCACCTTGCGGCAAGATATTTTGTTCAAAAATGGAGGTTGGGAGTGAGACGGTACATGCACAGTTTGGAATATCTACAATACCTCCGATACGACCTTCAACTGGTGCAGCGGTAAGTAACATGTAGGCTTGTGACCCAGTAAAGCCAAAGTTTTCAAGATACTTGATGGCTTTTAAACATGCTTGGCGGTAAGCCACTGTCGCATCGAGATAGTGATTTACACCATCTTCAACACTGATCCCTTCGAAAGTCAGCCATTGATCATAATTTGGACGTACATTGCTTGGAACAAAGATGGGTGAATCAATATTGTATTTTTCCATCCCACCTTTGATTAAATCGAAACCGACACGTGTAACGCCATCCATTTCAATCGCACCACAGAAACCAATTTCACCATCACCTTGTGAGAAGTGGAGATCGCCCATTGAGAAGCCAGCACCTTTTTGATAAACAGGGAAGTAAATACGGCTTCCTGCAGCAAGGTCTTTAATGTCTGTGTTACCCCCATGTTCACGTGGAGGAACTGTGCGTGCAGCTTCAGCCGCCATACGATCAAATTCGGGACCTTTTACACCACGCAGAACGGCTGTACGTGGATCAGGAGGGTTTGCTTGACCTTTAGGAACGAGCAATGCTTCACGGCGATTCCATTCTTTCAGTAAATCATGTGATGGTAGAGTTCCCATCAAGCCAGGATGTTTTAATCCTGCAATACGTACACCAGGGATATGACGTGAAGTTGCAAATAAACCTTTCAAATCCCAAATGGCTTTATCTGCTTCTGGGAAATAGTCCGCCAAGAAGCCACCACCATTTTCCTTGGCAAAAACACCCGAAAAACCCACATCAGAAATCGGTTGAATGTCTAGTAGATCAATGACCAACAAATCACCTGGTTCTGCACCTTCAACATAGAATGGACCTGTTAAAGGATGAGCACGTGTTAAATCCACATTTTTAACATCAGAAATATCGTCAGTATCTTTAATTTGTGCGTCAAGGAAATCCAAACTTTCAATCAGAATTTCTTCACCAGGTTTTACTGATGTCAGAAAAGGTAAGTCTGGGTGCCAACGGTTGTGACCAATTTCGGCTTGCTCCGCAAGTGGAACTCCTGGTTTGATTTTAATATGTTGCATAATGTATCCCCTGTATTGAGGTCAAATAAAGTTTAGGTCTCAGTGTTGTTGTGATGCTTCGTGTATCAGTAACGGATCAAGTTGTTTCACTGCAGGCTCAATCATCTGAATTTGAAGCTTCGTATTGTCGTAATCGATGATGAATTCACTAATGTGCTTGTTGTTTAGAAAAGCTTTCGCGAGTGCAGGTTCAACTAACACTTTAAAACGACGGCTTAACCCCCGAGCACCAAATCGAACATCATGTCCTGAACTCAGGAATCGAATGGCAGCATCGGTCAAAGCAATGGTTCGACTTTGCTTTTTTAGACGTTGGTTCATTTTGTCAATTTCGAGTTGGACTAAGGTTGCAGCAAAATCAGATTCAACTGGCTGATAATGTAAGATTCGCTCAATTCGATTTAGAAACTCAGGATCAAACTTTTTATCGAGTGCTTTTGTCGTGATTTCACTGTCATCTAATTTCAAATGCTTGGCTAAATTCTGGAGTGGTTTTGGTAATTGACTGAGTTGTTTCAGACGCTTTTGAGCATCTTTGGCACCTACATTACTGGTCATAAAAATCATGCAGTTTTTAAAGTCTAAAACCTTTGTACCCGCAGTTAATTTTAAAGTTCCTGTTTCAAGCACATTGAGTAGCCCTCGAATGACTTCAGTACTGGCTTTTTCAATTTCATCAAAGAGAACAATGCCAGGTTTGGAGAAACTCCCTTGAATCAGGGCTTCATCGAATAAAGTATTTCCTTCTTTAGAGCCGACATAGCCTGGTGGGGCACCTGTCAGGGCGGCTGCATAATGCTCTTGTGCCAATGTATTCATATCAATTCGGCAGAATGCATCAGCTTTACCGTGTATCGCTTCAGCAATGAGGCGGACTGTTTCCGTTTTTCCTACACCGGTAGGACCTAACATCAGTGTGACACTTAAAGGACGATGAGCTGCGTTAAAATCTGCTTTCACTGTGGTGAGCATATTTTCAATTTCATCAAGTGCGGCTTCTTGTCCAATAATATGTTCACGTAGATGGGTCATCACGGCATCTGGTTCAAAACTGAATCGGGAAGTACGTGCTATACATTCCTTGCTTTGCATGTCATAGCGTTGTTTTGCCAAACTTTCCTGATTGGCATGTATACGGTCACTGGCAAATGTCATGTTCGAAACCTCCTGAAATCAAGTCGGACGAAGCTTCTTTAAGAAGCTTCTTTCTCTAACCCTTCGTGAGGTAAGTTGCCAATTGGGCACTCTGCAACGCCAATGGTTGAACGCGTAAACTGCTCAACATTTTCCTGTGCTTTTTGTGCGTCTAAGACCCATGTTTTGTAGAAGTCGAATGGACAATCGGCAACCCCTTTATCACCATCACCATTGTTGTATACGCCTGTGTAACCACGGTGTAGCAGCTTGAACAAGTGGTTTTGTGATTGATCGTATTTACGTGCATCACGTATTTCTGTGAGTGATAACTGTGCGTATTGGATACCATTTTCTTCCGTACCACATTCACCTAATGTACGTCCGTCAAAGCCGACCACTGCCGAATGTCCAAAGTAGGTATATACCCCATCAAAACCAGTACAATTGGCAACAGCCACATAAACGTTATTTGCCCATGCCATACATTTGGCCATATTGATTTGCTGTTCATCAGCCGGGTACATATAACCTTGGCATCGCACCACAAGTTCAGCACCTTTCATCGCACAGTCGCGCCAAATTTCAGGGTAATTGCCGTCGTCACAGATAATGAGTGACATCTTGATGCCTTTAGGGCCCTCTGTCACATAAGTCGTATCTCCAGGGCACCAGCCTTCAATTGGGCACCATGGAATAATCTTGCGATATTTTTGAACGATTTCACCTTTGTTATTGATGAGCACTAAGGTGTTATATGGCACTTTATGCGGGTGTTCTTCGTGCTGTTCTCCAGTAATTGAGAAGACGCCCCAAACATTTGCTTCAATACAAGCTTGAGAGAAAATTGCCGTTTCATCACCTGGGATTGTGGCTGCAGTTGCCATCATTTCATCATGATCATACATAATGCCCATGGTGCTGTATTCAGGGAAAACAATGAGATCCATGCCTGGAATACCTTGTTTAATCCCTTTCAACATTTCAGCAATTTTTTTTGCATTCTCAAGTACTTCTGCTTTGGTGTGCAGGCGTGGAATTTTATAATTCACCACTGCTACACCCACTGTATTAGGACTACTTGAGATATCACCGTGACGCATTCAACTTACTCCCCATATCTTTAAAATTAAAATCTATGTAAGGAGTTTCTCGTGAAATTGATCGATGCAAAATACGGTGAATTGCGTATATGAAGCGATATTTTGAATGAGTCTTTAGATCGAAATAACAATACCACTCCAACAAATGGTCAAAAAAAATCCCCCGAAAAATCGAGGGAGATGCCAAATTAAGAATTGATGAGATGACGTGCTTTAAACTGAAAGATATTTGCTAATGGTTGCTTCATCGACATTCGCTCTGACATCTTCATAAGCAAAACGGCCTTTATCGATGACCAAGAAGCGATCTGCCATCGCCATAGTAAAGCTCAGTACTTGCTCGGAGACCACGATAGTGAGGTCTCGTTGATCGCGAATTTCTTTTAGCGTTTTCGCAATATCTTTAATAATCGAGGGCTGGATTCCCTCGGTAGGTTCATCGAGCAGCAATACTTTGGGATTGGTGGCGAGTGCACGTGCAATTGCCAATTGTTGCTGTTGTCCACCAGATAAATTTCCCCCTTTGCGTTTACGCATATCCCAAAGTACAGGGAAAAGCTCATACAGATCGTCAGGTACTTTGCCATGGGCAGACGCAGGGAGACCTGTTTGAATATTCTCTAGAACAGACATGGTTGAGAAAATCATACGACCTTGAGGAACATAAGCAACACCATTTTCTACACGTTGATACGGGTCAAGCTTTTCTAAGTTTTTACCATCGAGCTTGATTTCGCCTTGAGTATTTTTAATATCACCGATAAGGGTTTTAAACAGTGTGGTTTTTCCCATCCCATTTCGACCCATAATCGCCACAATTTCTTTGGGTTGAATTTTAAGTTCTAGATCATGAATGACTTGGCTTTGTTTATAACCTGAACACAAAGAACTAATTTCTAATAATCCGCTCATAAGGCCTCCTTAGTGTCCGAGATAGACTTCAATGACTTTTGGATCACTTTGCACATCATCCATTTTTCCTGCTGCGAGGATTTTCCCTTGGTGCAATACTGTCACTTTATCTGCAATGGTTTTTACAAACTCCATATCGTGCTCAATCACGAGGACTGAGCGTCCTTTACTGATTTCACGAAGCAGTTGTGCTGTCTGTTCGCGCTCAGAAACACTCATGCCTGCCACAGGTTCATCCAGCATTAACAACTCGGGGTCTTGCATAAGCAACATCCCTATTTCAAGCCATTGTTTTTGTCCATGAGACAATAGGCCTGCGGAGGTGTGTAATAAATCAGTGAGGAAAATTTTTGAAGCGACTTCTTGGATACGCTCTTCGACATCTTTGGTTCGCTTAAAGAACAAAGCCCCAAACACATTACGACCACGTGGGAAAGACATTTCGAGGTTGTCATAGACTGAAAGGTTTTCGTAAATATTGGGATTTTGAAATTTACGACCGACACCTTTACGAACGATTTCGAACTCTTTGAGCTTAGTCAGTTCAATATCATTAAATTTGATCGTGCCAGAAGTTGCTTTAGTTTTACCGCAAATCAAATCTAACACTGTTGTTTTACCTGCACCATTAGGGCCGATCACCACGTGAACTTCGTTTTTATCGAGATAGAAGTTGAGATCGCTGACGGCTTTAAAGCCATCAAACGAGACTGTGAGATCTTCGATAACAAGTACAGGTTTTGCCATTTCTACGCCGACTTTACTCATTTCACACCTCCTTCTACTTCAATATTGCTATCTTTTTTGGACTCCGTGGGTTGATGGGGGATAGGCGAAGCCGTTGTTTTTTTATCTTTGAAGATAAGTGGGCGAACATATTTTTCATATAAGCCAGCTAAACCATTCGGTAAGAACATCACAACGCCTATGAACAATGCACCAAGGAAGTACAACCATACTTCAGGGAATGCTTCAGAGAAGTAAGTTTTACCGAGGTTAACTAAAACTGCACCATATACAGCTCCAATCAGTGATAAACGACCGCCTACTGCAGCCAAGATCACCATTTCAATAGATGGGACGATGCCAATAATCGTAGGTGACATGAAGCCGACTTGCAGCGTAAACATTGCCCCACCGACGGAAGAAACGACTGCCGCAAAGCAGAAGATAAAGACTTTGTACATTGAAACGTCATAACCAGAAAAACGTACACGTTCTTCTTTTTCACGCATTGCAGAAAGTAAGCGACCTAACTTTGAGCTGAGAACAAAGCGACTGATCATGATGACTGCGATGAGTAATAATGCATTGATGTAATACAGAACGTACTTTGCCTCATCCGTACGGATGTCCCACCCATGTAATGTCTTGAGATCAGTAATACCGTTGATACCACCAGTAAAGCCTTGTTGACCAATAATCAAAATTGTCAAAATCGCCACAATCGCTTGCATGATGATAGAGAAATACACGTCTCCTACACGACGAGTAAACATTGCAAAACCAATAATAAAAGCCAATAAAATTGGAATAATTACAATCGCGAATAGGGTAAATGTGAAACTATGGAACGGTTCCCAGAACATTGGTAAACTGGTAATTTGGTTCCAGTCCATAAAGTCAGGAATACCGGGTGTGGTTTGAGCTGCTGTGGATTGCATGTCAGAAGCTTCGAGCTTGAGGAACATGGCCATACAGTAGCCACCGATCCCAAAGAAAATACCCTGACCTAAACTCAAAATGCCGCCGTAACCCCAGCACAGCACTAAACCAATCGCGACAAAGGCAAACGTAAGATATTTACCCATTAAATTGAGACGGAAAACATCTAAAAACATGGGCATTACAAATAGGATCAGTACTGCCAATATAGCCAGTCCAATCGCACCTTCTTTACCGCCTAACAAGGCATTCATTGGATTACTCATATCAATCTCTCCTGAATACCTATTTACGAACTTTGATTGAGAACAAACCTTGAGGACGTAACATCAAAATGATGATGACCGTCGCTAAGGTAATGACTTTGGCAACAGAGCCTGACAGGAAGAACTCTAGGATTGATTGGGCTTGTGCAATACTGAAAGCCGAAGCGATAGTGCCTAATAGACTTGCAGCTCCACCAAACACCACAACCAAGAACGTGTCTACGATATAGAGAGAGCCTGCAGTTGGACCAGTTGAGCCAATTGTCGTAAACGCCGCACCAGCAATACCGGCCAAACCACAACCTAATGCGAATGTTAGACTGTCCACACGCTTTGTATTAATACCAACGGCACCACTCATGAAACGGTTTTGGTTTGTCGCACGAAGCTGTAAGCCCCAGCGAGAACGATAGATGAGGAAATAGACGAAAGCGGTCACGGTGAGTGTGACACCGACAAGGAATAAGCCATTAATAGGAATATCAATCGTCTCTGTCGGTTGATAAGAGCCCATAAGCCAATCAGGTAGTGTTGGACTCACTTCTTTGGGACCAAATGTAGAGCGAAACACTTGTTGCATGATTAAGCTCAAGCCCCAAGTTGCAAGCAAAGTATCGAGTGGCCGCTGATAAAGCCGACTAATCATGAGCCGTTCGACCATATAGCCGATAATGCCTGCTGTCAGAAAAGCTGCCACAATCGCTACAATAAAATAATAGGGAAGCAATTGAGGAAAATAGCTTTCAGTCAGGGTTGAAATGACAAATGTGGTATACGCGCCTATTGTGAGGAATTCACCATGTGCCATATTGATGACACCCATTTGCCCAAAAATAATTGCAAGGCCCAGTGCCATTAACAACAGCACACAGAAAACAGAAAGACCATTAAAGCCTTGCATCGCAAATATTGCACCGAAGTCAGCTAAAGATAAATCCATCGCCTCATCCTCCAAGCTTTAAATAATAGGTTTGAAATGAAAAGATCAGGAGAGGGCTCTCCTGATCATGTGCTGTCGATTAGTAGCCTTTAGGGAATGGATTAGGCTTGATTAAACCTTTTGATTCGTAGACTACTTTGAATTGACCATTGGTTTGCACTTGTGCAATACGTGATTTGCTCCATAAATGATGATTGGCATCAATTTTCACGTAACCTTCAGGCGCATTTTTCATTTCGATGCCTGGAGAGGCTTTGGTAACTTTAGCAACATCAAAACTACCAGCTTTTTCAACTGCGGCTTTCCATAACCACGGACCAAGATAAGCGGCTTGAGTCACATCACCAATTACTGCTTTAGGACCATATTTCGCTTTAAATGCTTTTACGAAAGCTGCGTTACTTGGATTATTTAGACTTTGGAAATATTTCATTGAAGAGTAGAAGCCCTTCATATTTTCGCCACCAATACCCAGTAATTCATCTTCTGTCACAGAGAAGGTGAGCAGTGTTTGCTTATCGCCAGTCACGCCTGCAGCTTTCATTTGCTTGTAGAATGAAACGTTTGATCCACCTACCACGGCAGCGACAATTGCATCTGGTTTACGAAGTTTGGTTTTGTTAATTAAAGAACCAAATTGCGTATGGCCAAGCGGGTAGTATTCTTCACCGACGACTTTACCTTTCAACACTTTTTCAATGTGTGTACGGGCAATTTTCATGGTGGTACGTGGCCAAATATAGTCAGAACCGATTAAATAGAATGTTTTGGCTTTTTTCTCACGTGCAAGCCAATTCAGAGACTCAAGCACCTGTTGTGTAGCTTCTTGACCGGTATAAATCACATTTTTAGATTGTTCTAGACCTTCATAGAATGTTGGGTAATACAGAAGCGAATTATTTCGTTCAATAATAGGTAATACGGCTTTACGAGAAGCTGAAGTCCAGCAACCAAAAATTGCTGCAACACGATCCTTTTCAGTTAATTTTCGGGCTTTCTCAGCGAAAGTTGGCCAGTCAGATGCACCATCTTCTTGAACAATTTTAATCTGACGACCTAATACACCACCTTGTTTGTTGATCTGCTCAATGGCTAAGCGTTCTGCTTGGATGGCCCCTGTTTCAGAGATTGCCATCGTTCCCGTCGCTGAATGAAGCTGACCGACATAGACGAATTTATCATTTACGTTAAGTTTGGTTGTATTTACTTTTGCTGTCGCTGGAGCACTCGCAGTGGTCAAGACAGGTGCCAGTAAAAAAGGAACAGCGAGTAGTCCTGCGAGTAAGCCAGATGTTTTAACTTTAGATTTTAAGGTCATTGGTGTTCCCCTGATGAAGTGGATAAGGCCATTGCGCGATTTATTGTTTGCGCTTGCTATGGACTTAAGCCTAAGGGGTGTTAAAAAATGAGCATATACGTCACTTTACGTATATCGATGTTCCTCAAAATGTTTTTTGATGAAAGTTAAGCTGGGCATAGATTTTGCTAACTGTAAGGGTCTATTTAAATTGCCTAGCTTTATGGTTTCATCTAGCAATACTCCTCAAGCACCGCAACGGGTGATTCATACTCGCCGTAAATACAATACTTGGGTGGTTGATGAGAGTATTGAAGACTATGCACTACGCTACGCACCGAGGTCAGTAAGACGGTGGTCCCTTTGGACGGTGACCAATACAGCGCTTGCAGCAGTCAGTTTTCTAGCGATGGAAGCGCTTGGTGCAACCATGTTATGGCAATACGGCTTTAGCAATGCATTCTGGGCCTTAGTGGTCGTTTCAATCATTATCTTTTTGACCAGTTGGCCTATTGGATATTACGCGGCCAAATACAATGTTGATATTGACCTACTTACGCGGGGCGCAGGCTTTGGCTATATCGGCTCATCTATAACTTCAGTCATTTACGCCAGTTTTACTTTCATCTTCTTTGCTTTTGAAGCCGCTATCATGGCTTTGGCGCTTGAGCTTGGTTTAGGTGTACCGCTGAGTCTAGGTTATTTAATTTCTGCGCTTATTATTCTGCCCCTAGTGATCAAAGGCATAGGGTTTATTAATAAAGTACAAGCGTTTACCCAACCATTATGGATTTTTTTATTATTACTACCATGGTGCTTTGTTTTGGTGAAGCATCCGACTCTGCTCTCTGAAGTTGCCCTAATAGAAGGCGCGCAAAGTCAAAGTGCAGGATTCAATTTGGCTTTTTTTGGCGCATCTTGCACTGTTTTGTTTGCGCTGATTACGCAGATTGGTGAACAAGCTGATTATTTAAGATTTTTGCCAGACAAAAAAAATGCTCAAAAGAAATGGAATTGGGCGGTATTTTTAGGCGGTCCTGCATGGATATTGGTGGGATTCATTAAAATTTTTATGGGCATGATTTTAATGGTACTCGCCCTTAAATTTATGGTACCGAATCATGAGTTAAGCAATCCGAATTATCTATATTGGATCGCCTACCAACAAGTGATTGAGCATCCTGGTGCTGCATTATTTCTTACAGTCATGTTTGTGTGTATCGCACAGTTAAAGATCAACGTAACCAACGCTTATGCTGGCTCATTGGCATGGTCTAATTTCTTTGCACGCTTAACGCACAGTCATCCCGGACGTGTGGTCTGGTTAGTATTCAATATTTTTATTGCGCTATTGTTGATGGAGCTGGGTGTCATCCATGCGGTGGAGCGTGTATTAGGGCTTTATAGTAATGTGGCCTTGGCATGGGTGGGTGCCATCGTTGCTGATCTCGTCATCTGTAAGCCATTGGGGCTGAGCCCGAAAGGAATTGAGTTTAGGCGTGCTTACCTCTATGACATTAATCCAGTCGGTGTTGGCAGTTTATGTATTGCATCCTTGTTGTCGATTTTATGCTACTGGGGATTATTTGGTGATATCGCAAAATCCTTAGCAGGATTTATTGCTTTAGGTTCAGCTATCGTCTGTGTCCCAATGCTTGCTTATTTTACTCGTGGCAAATACTACATCGCACGTCATGAAGATAAATCATTAAAACCAATAGAGACACAACGATGTGTGGTTTGTGAGCATGATTATGAAATGGCTGACATGGCGACTTGTCCTGCTTATAACAATATTATTTGTTCTTTATGCTGTACCTTAGAAGCTCGTTGCCATGATTTATGTAAGCCTCATGCACGGTGGTCTGCACAACTTAAGCATTTTGCAGTTTGGTTTCTACCGCGCCAATGGTTGAGATACATCAATACTAGATTGAGTCTTTATATTTTGATGATCTTTGTTCTGAGTGTGGTATTGGCAGTCAGTTTAAGTCTGGTTTATTTACAAGAACTGAGTAAATTCGGCACAGTATTTGGATCAACTCAACAGCATGAGTTGCTGATGCTATTTGTGAAAATTTATGCCGTATTATTTTTACTGTTATGTGTTGCAGCATGGTGGTTGGTACTTAATGATGAAAGTCGCCGACAAGCTCAGCTTGAAAGTAATATGCAAACACAACTGCTCATGGACGAAATTGAAGCGCATAAAATTACAGATCGGCAATTACAAGATGCACGAACTCAAGCTGAAAAAGCCAATGAGGCCAAAAGTCGTTATGTTGTTGGGATTAGTCATGAACTGAGAACACCTCTAAATAGTATTTTAGGATATAGCCAGTTACTCAATAAACAAGAACAACTCTCTGAACAAGGAAAAGCTGCGCTGGGCGTGATTCGTCGTAGTGGGCAGCATTTAACGTCCTTGATTGATGGTTTACTTGATCTTGCAAGGATTGAAACAGGTAAAATTTCTTTAGAAATGTCGAATATTGAATTTCCGAAGTTTCTCCAACAAATCGTGAATATGTTTGAGCCACAATTCCAACAAAAACAACTGAAATTTACGGTCGAAATTAGTGAAAAAATACCACAATACGTACGTATAGATAAAAAAAGACTTGAACAGATCCTTATCAATTTAATGGGAAATGCTTTGAAATTTACGCTCGAAGGAGAGGTGAAATTTCGAGTGGATTATCGCTTTCAGACGGCATATTTTGAAATTCATGATACGGGATGCGGAATTGCTGAAGCAGATCTAGAGCGAATATTCCAGCCTTTTGAGCGCGGACAAAATGTCGTACAAGGGAGCTTTGCTGGAACAGGTTTGGGTTTACCAATTGTTAAACTATTGGTGGATATTCTCGGTGGGGAGTTAAAGGTAAGCAGTACGTTAAAAAACGGTTCTATTTTTAAAATAAAACTATATTTACCTTCAAAGTCGGTTATTCATCCGATTGCTGATGTCGCATCGAATACAGTATCTGGCTATACGGGACATCGCCGTAAAATATTGGTCGTAGACAATGAAGCAACTGATCGTGGACTAGTTTTAAATTTCCTTAAACCTCTCGGCTTTATTCTTGAAGAAGCAGAATCGGGATTGCAATGTCTAAGAAAAGTCCCTGAATTTCGACCAGATTTAATTTTAATGGATTTGAGTATGCCTTTGATGGGAGGGTGGGAAACTGCGAAATTATTGAGAAATAATAAAATGACCAATGTTCCCATCATCATTATTTCCGCAGATGCCAATGAACGAATGCAGAACCCTGAAACCGATGTATTGAATGAAGACTTTCTGGTCAAACCAGTGGACTTAAATCTGCTACTGAACAAAATTGGAGATAAATTAGGCTTGAACTGGGTTCATCAGAATGAGCCGAATCAAGCCGCAGAAGAACCTCAAAAACAGGTTGAACCCTTACACTATGATAGTAACGCTTTATCTGTCAGCGTGATTGATGAGGATGATGTAGCATCAGAACAAGCGCTAATCAAACTAGAAGATTATTTGAGTATTGGTTATATCCGTGGAGCCAAAGAGATCCTCGAAATTTGCAAGAAACGCAATGTCTGTGATCCTTCTATATGGCAACACATAGAATTTGATATTCAACGCTTCGATACCCAACGTGCATTACAACGATTACACGAGCACCTATCTGATATCAGATCTGATTTGGAAGGGAGTTAAGCTATGTTAGAAAGCATTTTAATTGTGGATGATATTCCTGAAAATCTAAGTTTATTACATGAGAGTCTTGATCAAGCCGGCTATCAGGTCTTAGTTGCTACCAATGGTTTTACTGCTATTGAAATTGCGCACCGTTCACAGCCAGATATGATTTTATTGGATGGGAGTATGCCTGAGATTGATGGTTTTGAAACCTGTATACAGCTTAAAGCGAGTCCAATGACTGAGCACATCCCTGTCATATTTATGACGGGTTTGACGGAAACCGAACATATTGTAAAAGGCTTTCAAGTCGGGGGCGTAGATTATGTGACAAAGCCACTGAATATCGATGAAGTACAAGCACGTGTCAAAACGCATTTACTGCAAGCCCGTTTAATGCACCAACAGAAACAAATGCTCGATGCAACAGGCAGTGCAATTTTGTCGATGAATATGGATGGGGAAATTATTTGGCAGACACCTGTAGTGCAGGGTTTATTAACGCAACATGGAATTGATATTACTCATTTTAGAAAGAGTATAAATCATTGGTTAAAAGCACTTTTCCAGCAATCGTATCAAGAAGAAATGCTACATGGTCAATATGGTCATGGGCATCAGCAATTACAATTAAATTTATTGACCAAGCTGAAAGAAGGACAATTACCTAAACATGTTTTGGTTCAGATCAAAGAGCAAACACACATGCCAAGTGTTGAAGAGATCGCTCAAGCTTGTCCGAATTTAACACCACGTGAAGCTGAAGTTATGCATTGGGTAACGCTTGGCAAAACCAACCGAGATATTGCAGAAATTTTGGAGTTGAGTCCACGCACCGTCAATAAACATTTAGAGCACGTTTTTGAGAAGCTGTTTGTGGAAACGAGAACTGCTGCGGTGTTACATGTGATGTCAGCTTGTCAAAATTAAACATGGCTTAAAGAAAATCGATATAACTCCTTTAAGCCTAATCAATGCCAAATACTGTTGGAGATTAATTTTTTGATTAACATGATGTTTATATTTCTAAATTTTCATCCCATAAAAAATAAATTCCGAATTGACCTGATCTAAATTCACCCCCAGCTGCTTTGCCTGCATCCGTTAAAAAATGCTTCTCATTTTCAAGTTTGAGATAACCCTTGGAAACTAATTTTTCTAATAAAACAGGTGTTTTTAAACCAACTTTTGCAGCAAGTTTTGCTGAAGTTAATTTGCTAAATTTGCTACTCTCAGATTCGTTATCAGCTATATGCTCAGGTTCTGTATTATCCGATTTAACTTCATCTAAGCTAATTCGAACTTCTTCACTAATACGGATAATCCGCTGCGCTTCTTCATAAGCTTCTTTAAACACTTCATCATCTTCGTATTTACGGACTAAAATACCCATTTCATTATTATTAACTTGGCTAAACTCATATAGGTTGAGGCTTGAAATAATACATTCACCTTCGTTTAGGTAGCATTTAGCGTGTAAGTTTTTACAAAAACTGAGACGGACGTAATCAAGCTTTTGCAGCCATTTAATTTCTTCAGGATGTAAATCACTTTTCCCATACACGATTCGAATATCAATTTTTAGACGATCTTTATCTTCTAATAATTCTTTAATTCGATCATTTAGTCGAAGATAAGGACTGATTAGAATCAAGCGCTCCTTTGCATTTTTTATGAGTTCTTCAAGATAAAAGTTAGTAGCACTGGTATTTAGGAACTTCGCCATTATTCCCTCTAGTATATTTTATATTGTACAGTGCGATATTAGCTCAGAATTTATGCATACCAAATAACATTATCGATCAATTATTTTAAAAAAATCAAACTGAAACTCATCACAATTATTCCCAGCACCAATCCGATCCACCACCGCAAAATCACTCGGGCTTTCCAATGTTAAAAGTGGATGATGCCAAGTCCCCGCCCGATAGTTCACACCTTGAGAGCCATTGGTTATAAAAGCTTGTAGCTTTGAAATATCGGGCTGATCCGCATTTAAGTTTGGTGCAACCACTACTAAAAACTTTTGTCCCTGCATCGGGATGAAAGCTTGTGATCCATGAGGATGACGTTCAAGCATTGAAATTTTGAACGGAATATTGGTACTTTGAATATTTCGAAAAATACTAATCCCGGCTTTGGCATCGCCAATAATTTCAGTGGTCACTAAAGCATGATAGCGCTCTGTATGCGCATCGTTAATATGAAAATAATCATTTCCTTGGCAAGCAATGACGTCACCAAAAGGTGCAAAATTTTCGGAGGTTAAAGGTTGTAGGGTAATGGTATGCATCATAAAAATTCGCTGAAAAGAAACTGCATTTTCAATTTAGAATTGAGTCGAAAATGCAGTCAAAATAAGATCACTTTAAAAGTAACAAATACTCAACTAAGGATTCACTTTACCCCAGAGGCGTATACGACTAATCCCACCATCAGGAATCATATTCACCCGAATATGAGAAATTTTTTCGTGTCGCAATACTTCATTTACAAAGTTATGAATGTGATCCATTTGCATCGGTTGAGGTGCGAGTAAAAAAGGCCAAAACATACTTTGAGGGATCAATTGAGGATCCGTTGCATCTTCTATATAAATGGCTTGAATGGACACTTCAGCAGGATAATTCCCTTTAAAGTGGGCTGTATCAATATCAATCTTTTCAATGTGACCAGCTTGCCCTAAAGCTAAAATACACCAGTCGAAACCGGGTGCACGACGGCGTGCGGTTTCCCAACCATCACCCATATTAACCCCACGTCCTGGATTGATCAGATTACGTGGATGTCCGAAGTGTGCATCACTATAGGCAATAACACGTCCACCATTTTCAAGTGCAAGCAGGTCGAGGGTTTGGTTTTGATCTTGGATTTGAACGCTGACTTCACCATATACGCGGAATCGTGCGATACCTCCATCTGGAAAAATATTTAAACGCAGATGGGTAAAGATCTGATTCATTGAAACTTCAAAGACATGGTGCTGACTTGGTCCCAATATACTATTTGGTAAAATTTGGTGCCATTCAGCATCATCTAAGTTTTCATTTGGTGCATAACACCCTTCTACTGAAGCAGAAGCGGGATAATTACCACTAAAAAAAGTGGTATCAATATCGAGTGCTTTAATTTTACCTGCAACACCTAACTGAACAATCGCCCAATCATAACCACTGTGACGTTTACGACGGGTTTCCCATCCATCCATCCACTTGCCATGATCATCAAATTTACCTTCTACAAAGATAGGCGCATCAAACTGAAGCATACGTTGAGCTTCAGCAAAAAAATCATCAGAACATGTTGTGACTTTTGCACCAATTCGGGCATCTGCAAGGTTAGTAAGTTGCTGTAAAGGAGTAGGGATTTCAAATTCCGGTGCCAATAGTGTTGCCATGTCATCTTCCATTATTGCTTTAAAACTTGATTCTTATCAAAAGAATGCATTCTTAGAATCGTAATGCGTTGTTATGTCGCATCTGCTTAAGGGCTTTAAAAAGAATGCACAGCATGTGCCAACCTTGCACTTATGTAGCGCTCTATTGGTGGAAATGGCACGTTTTTCGCTTTAAGCAGTGGGTTAAAGCAAAAAAAATTGTGGAAGTAAAAATGAATATCACCATTATTGGTGCCGGAATGGCAGGATTAACGACCGGAATTGCGCTGAAGAAATTTGGTCATCAAGTTTCAATATATGAACAAACTGAAAAAATTTTACCCGTGGGTGCTGCGATTTCATTGTGGTCAAATGGTGTGAAATGTTTGAACTATCTAGGACTCACGGATCAAGTCGCTCAACTTGGTGGGAAAATGGATCACCTTGCTTATGTCGATGGGCTCACGGGTGATGTCATGACGCAATTTAATTTATATCCGTTGATTGAAGAAGTTGGGCAGCGACCTTATCCAGTTTCTCGCGCTGAATTACAAAATATGTTGATGGATGAGTTTGGACGTGAAGATATTCATCTTGCAAAAAAAATGATCGGACTTGAGGATCAAGGTGATGACGTCAAAATCCATTTTGCTGACGGAACACAAATAACCACGGATTTATTGGTCGGCGCGGATGGCACTCATTCGATCACGCGTGCCTATGTTTTAGGTGAGCAAGTTGAGCGTCGTTATGCAGGTTATGTGAATTGGAATGGGTTGGTCGAAATTTCTGAGTCGCTGGC
This sequence comes from Acinetobacter sp. 24-47-66, assembly GCF_056779755.1. Lineage (NCBI taxonomy): Bacteria > Pseudomonadati > Pseudomonadota > Gammaproteobacteria > Moraxellales > Moraxellaceae > Acinetobacter > Acinetobacter sp. 24-47-66. Next base: position 140,017 of record NZ_JBWYIL010000003.1, on the reverse strand, counting down.
ACCTGCTGATCAGTGGACCACCTTTGTAGGAGAAGGGAAGCGAGCTTCTTTAATGCCAGTCGCAGGTAATCGTTTTTATTTCTTCTTTGATGTACCACTTGAATTAGGTTTGGAAAATGATCGTACTCAGTATAAAAAATTACTAAAACAATATTTTGACGGTTGGTGTCCGCAAGTACAAACTTTGATTGATGCTATTGATGAACAGCGAACCAATCGTGTTGAAATCCATGATATAGAACCATTTGCAGATTTCTATAAAGGGCGAGTGGTGATTGTTGGCGATGCAGCACATAGTACAACACCTGATATTGGGCAGGGCGGTTGCCAAGCGATGGAAGATGCCATTTATTTGGCTCGGGCATTACAGATTAATACACTGGGAATTCAGGATGCTTTAAGACGTTATCAAAACAAACGTAATGAACGCACGGCTGAAATGGTATTGAGAGCGCGTAAACGTTGTGATGTGACGCATATGAAAGACGAATCGATTACTCGTGAATGGTATGAGGACTTAAGAAAAGAACAAGGACCTCATATTATGAAAGGTATTATCAGTAATATTGTTGGAAATCCTTTGGATTAAAGATTTCAACTAAAAGGGCTAAATGCCCTTTTTAAGTATTTAGATTCAGTTGGAATAAGACGAGATTGCGCCAAGATCCAAATTTTTGTCCGACTTCAGGTAAATAGCCTGTTTGTTTAAATCCAAAGTATTCATGTAATTTGATGGATGCAAAATTTTCATGATCTATAGCAGCGATCATGACATGAATTTTATGTTGGCTTGCGTATTGAATTAAATGTTGGAGTAAAGCTTTGCCTAAACCCAAACGTGTAAAATTGGGATGAATATACACAGAGTGTTCGACAGTTTGTCTAAAACCACTGATCGCTCTAAATGTACTATATTCAGCATAACCTGCAATTTGTTGGGTGAGTTCGTTTTCAACCACAAAAATAGGGAAATGATCTATTAGATGCTGACGATACCAATTCTGATAATAATAAATGTCTTGATCTTGCTCATTCCATGTTGCAAAACCATTCAGAATTTCATCGTTGTAAATATCTTGGATTTGAGTTAAATCCTGTTCAGTTGCGAAACGAATTTTAAAAGACATTTTTTATTCTAATCGTCAGTATTTATAACTTTATTTTGATTATTGAGCATAAAAAAAGCAAGACACTAGTCTTGCTTTTTTATTATAAATATCAATTAGAAATGATATTTAACCAATGCGCTTACATCGTTTTGGTCTTGACCTTTTTGACCGAATTTATTGTTCCAGACAGAGTGTTCAACACCTACATACAATTTGGTTTTTGGAGAGATATGTTTACCAACATTCCATTTATATTGGCTTGTCCAGTTCAATTCACTCGCATGACCAGGACCTTCATTTGTAGACCAATCAAGGAATGCATCTGCCAAGAATTCTTCATTGCCTAGCTTGAATGGAACAGCGTAAGTGATCGTCATTTGGTAGTCATCTTCAGTCAAGTCATTGTCAACTCGATAGAAGTTAATATTTGCATATTGCGTGTAAGGAATATCTAAAGCAAAGCCTACGCCATACAAGAAGTTATTGAACTCAGTATTGTTGTTATAACCAGCGTTGTGTTCCCAAGTCGTTGCAATCAATACATCTTTGATTGGACCAGCGCTTAGTTTTTGGCCAGAAACTTCACTTAAACTTAATCGTGGAGCTAATTCAAGATAAGTTGAATCACCATCTTTTCCGCCCCATTGTTGATCGACGAAAAAGAAAACATCAGAGTACTTAAGCTTTGCAGCATATTCAGCAGTGATGGTATAGCGTTCACCTTCTTGTTGAGAGAAAGGGTTTAGGTAGTTATCGCCATAAAGACCAGTTAGGCTGAAATCTTGCCAAACAATTGGACTTGCTTGAGTAAACGCTGCTGTAGAAGCTAATGCGCAAAGTGCTGCGATTTGATTAAGTTTCATAAAAGAATCCCCAGAGAAAGCGGTAACAGAATAACGATTCTTTTGCAAAAATAAAGCCAAAAGTGGATGAAAGGAAAAATTAATGCCCACGTATGCAGGCATTGATACAAAGATGGTTTAAATTAATGATGAGAATCAATTATTTGTTTACTTTTAATACTAATTTTCGGTCCAAATAATTTTAAGTGATTAAATAATATATTGAGGATTATCGCCATTAAGCAGGTTGAGCTAATACCGGAATGGAACAAGGTTTGGACCCATTTTGGGAAGTCGGAATAGAACGAATGGTCAATAATGGGTACCATTCCTGCAGCAATTGAAGTCGCGACAATAATTAAGTTTTTCTGATCGTTATAATCAATTTTTGCCAGTGTACGGATACCACTCGCGGCTACTGTACCAAATAAAACAAGGCCAGCCCCCCCAAGTACAGGCACAGGAATCGCTGCAATAAAACGCCCCATCACTGGGAGTAATCCAAGTACGACCAGAATTATCCCGCCAGCAGCGACAACATAGCGACTTTTAATCCCTGTTATTGCAACTAAACCAACGTTTTGCGCAAACGCACTTTGCATAAATGAACCAAAGATCGGTGCTGCTGCACTTGATAACATATCTGCGCGTAGACCATCTGAAATACGTTTTGAATCTACATCGGTACCGATAATTTCACCGACTGCAATAATATCAGCTGTAGTCTCAGTCATAATCACGAGGGTAACAATGATCATGGAAAGTATTGCTGTAAACTCAAAGGTCGGCATACCAAATGCAAAGAAGCTAGGAACCTGTAACCAATGACCTTCCCCAACTTTGCTAAAATCACCAAAGCCAAACATAAATGCTAAGACAGTGCCAAGAATAATTGCCAGTAAAATTGAAAGGCGTCGAATTGTGGCACTGCCAGCCATATTCAATATTATGACGATTGCAAGCGTCGCTAACGCTAAACAAATATTTTCAGCACTTCCCCAATCAGGTGCACTTTTATTGCCGCCCATCATCCAACGCACAGCAACTGGCAGGAGTGATAAGCCTATGATTGTAATTACACAGCCTGTAACAACTGGGGGAAAAAATCGAATAATTTTAGAGAAGTAGGGCGCTAAGAAAAACCCTAAAAGTGATGCCACAATGACGGCACCATAGACTGCCTGTAATCCGCCACCTGTGGTGACAATTGCGACCATTGTGGCTACACCAGCAAAAGAGACACCCTGAACCAAGGGCAATTGTGCACCAATATGTTTAACGCCTATGGTTTGTAAAATTGTCGCTAAGCCACCGACAAATAAAGCAGCAGCGATGAGTAGCCCAATTTCCATACCTGATAAGCCTGCAGCCGTACCCACGATCAGAGGAGGCGCTATAATACCACCATACATGGTTAAAACATGTTGTAAGCCATAAGCAGCACTTTTACCAGTACCAAGATATTCATGTTCGGGTGATTGTTGTTGTTCGTGTGCAGTCATAATAAATCCCTCTATATTTTAAATTTGCGAGTGCTCAGCTGCCACGATAGGTGGAGTAGGCATAAGGGCTAATGAGCAAGGGAATGTGATAATGTTGGTGAGCATCGGTTACTGAAAAATGAATGACGGCTTTTGGAAAAAAAGTTGGGATGTTCTGCGCTGAGAAATAAGCTTGCGTCATAAATTCGATGCTGTATTCAGCGACATCAATTTGATCGAGTCCAAAATCTGCTGCTGTCACACGTCCATCAGAATTGGTTTTGGCTATCGCTAATAACTCTCCAGACGCAGAAAAAAGCTTAACTTCAACATTACTTGCAGGACGTCCAAGGTGGGTATCTAAAATATGTGAGCTGATCATGCTTGAATTTCCTGTGAGAGGCGCAGTAAAGCAATTTCTAAAAGTTGGCGATGGACGATTCTTTTTTCAGTCTCAAAATCGTTTAGCAAGCGGTATTCCAATGCAGTCAGAATCTCTTCACTATTCAAACCAGAAGCTTTAATCAGAAAAATAAAACCGAATTTTTTTTCATAGGCCAAGTTGCCTTTATATAACGCATCTAAAACTTCTTGATCATGTGTGATGCGTGCTTGTTCACGCCTTGAAAAAGTTTGTTCTTGTTCTGATAATTCAATTTTTGCTTTTCTTTCGCCAATCCTTGGGTGTGTATTTAGGGCTGCTAAAATTTCATCCCATGTCCATGTAATGGCATGTTGTTCAGCATACTTTAATAGTCCTTCTCGTGTGTCAAAAGGACCGTAATGAATGATTTCCTCGCCCCATCGTGGGATATGAACACATTGCAATAAAAATGCTTTCTGATGTTCAACAGATGTTTGATTAAATTCTGAAAGCAACACAATTCAAACCTATACATTGAAACTTTAGGCTTAAATTGCAATAACAATGCCAACGTAGATTTGGTGGAAAAAGTGACTGAAAAAAGATCAAAAGAGCACCTTATAAAGCACTCTTTTTCTCGTGAATGTGAAATTATGGTGCGAAATGATCGATCCAATGTTGCGCAATATCTCCACGACGACAAATCCAAACATGTTCATGAGATTGAACATAGTCTAAGAACTGTTGTAGTGCCTTGAAGCGTCCTGGGCGTCCTAAAAGACGGCAGTGCATCCCAATAGACATCATTTTTGGTGCAGTTTCCCCTTCGGCATACAAGACATCAAAGGCATCCTTTAGATATTGATAAAACTGTTCACCATGATTGAAGCCACCTGCTGAACTAAACTTCATGTCGTTGGTGTCTAGGGTATAAGGAATAATTAAATGCGGATGCTGCTCCCCATTGGGATGGGTGAGCTGTGTCCAAAAAGGTAAATCATCGCCGTAATAATCACAGTCGTATTTGATTTGAGGAAATTCAGTCAAAAGTTGACGTGTGTTGGGACTATCTCGACCTGTGTACCAACCGATTGGGGCTTGTCCGAATAGCGTTTCAAGTACACTAATGGCTTGATCCATATGCTGCCTTTCGGTCTCAATATCCATATTCTGATAATGCAACCAACGTTGACCATGCGATACCACATCGTAATCCGCAGATTTAATTGCTTCGACCACATCTGGAAGACGTGCCAAAGCCATTCCCACACCAAAAATAGTCATGGGTAATTGACGTTTCTTGAACTCATTGTGAATACGCCAAAAACCGACTCTTGACCCATACTCATACATTGAATCCATTGACATATGCTTAGCAATAAAACTGGCAGCACCAACGATTTCAGATAAAAATTGCTCTGAACCTTGATCACCGTGCTCAATGTGGTTTTCACCACCTTCTTCATAATTTAAGACAAATTGCACTGCGATACGCGCTTGATTAGGCCAATGAGGATGAGGTGGATTCGCCCCATAACCTCTTAAGTCTCTGGAATAAGGTGCATTTTGAATCGAATCAATAAGCGCCTGTCCGCGTAAGTAAGTACTTGTCACAATGAGTAATCCTTTTATTAATTTTTTAAAATACCACTTGCATATTTTTGAGTTAGGCCCGATATTCAAAGTATAAGGACACGGTTCTGCAGACTCAAAAAGTGTTCATCATTCAATGTGGAGGGACGTATTCCAAACAGCAATTGAAGATGTTCGATGCAATTAGATTGCAAGCTACAAACGTGCCAAGATAAAAAGTTTTGCACAAAAATGATTCAGAAGAAGAGTGAGGATGATATTTATGAACATAGAAATCCGTACAGATAAGAATATTCAAAACAGTGAGCGATTAATTGATTATGTACGTGCAGAACTAAATACAGAGTTTCAACGCCATAGTGAAAGAATTACCCATTTTTCGGTTCATTTAAGTGATGAAAATGCCCATAAAGGCGGTGCAGACGATATTCAATGTATGATCGAAGCTCGCCCAGCTGGACTAAAACCAGTTGTGGTCAATCACAGAGGTCATAATATCGACACAGCGATTCATGGTGCGATTGACCGATTAAAGCGTAGTCTTGAACATGTATTCGAGAAAAAAGAGAACCCTCGTGGAGCGCCCATCCAACTGAAAGAAGATGAAGTGGATGTGGAATAGCAAAAAGCCCTTCGGGGCTTTTTTTTTGAATAAAATTTTGAATGAACAGTTTTGATTTATTTAATTGAATAATGATCTGCATTATTAGGCATAATGTCGTTATAGATAAATAGTAGAGAAAGTAAATGCTAACAGCACATCAACAAGTGTTTTTACAGGCCTTAGAAGAATTAGACCTAGCACAGGTACAGCGCCTGTTAGCAGAAGGTTTAGATCCAAACTTTATCGCAGGAGAGAAAGGCCCTGCGGTTTCTGTGTGGTCAGACACTTTATTTCAATGGTGGGAAGAAATTTGTGAAGCGTATGAGCAAGGAAATGCGCTTTCAACAGAAGAAAAACAACAGAAATTACAAGTACATCTTGATATTCTAGATGCACTGATTGCAGCGAAAGCTAATTTCCATTTATGGGATGCAGAGGAATGTTACGGCCCACTTTGGGATGCTGCGAGTGCTGCATGTGTGCCTGCAGTTCAACGCTTACTTGATCATCAAGTTGATCCTAATACCAAAGATGAAGAGGGGAATACCATTCTGAGTTCAATTAGTGATTTATTTTTCGACTGCGATTTTGATACCATTGATTGGTCACAGGCTTTACCGGAAGAACGTGAGACACTCGAGTTATTACGTAGCCGTGGCGCAAAAATGACGAAAGAATTAAATTAATTTGGGTGCCCCATGACAAAATTAAAACAACTGAGCTTGATACTTTGCTCAACTGCGAGTGTAAGTGCGATGGCTGCAGATTTTGCCTTCGATCGACCTGGTACGAGTTTCAGCACAGGCATTACGCCCGTAGGTCAATTGGCATGGGAGCAGGGACTTCCAACTGCACAGTATGTTGAAAGTACTGAAAATGGTTTTAAAAATAAATCATTGCGACTCAATGCTGATGTCCTGTTGCGTACGGGATTGAGTAAGAATACTGAGCTTCAATTGGGTTGGGATGGCCCAGCGTGGGAGCGGACCCGAATCCAAAATCGAACTGATGACCATGATGGTTTAGGTGATGTTTCTGTTGGGATTAAGCATCACGTTGACTTACAAGATGATCAACTGAAAATGGCTATTTTGGCGCAAGCTAAAATCGCAACAGGAAATGATCGTTTTACTTATGTTGATGATATTTACACTTTGGGCTCATCTGTTGAGTATCAATATAACGATACTGTAACGACAGGAATAGGAATGTTCTATTCAGCTCAAAATAGTGATTGGTCTGTGACTGCTGTCCCGACAATTGGCTATAAAATCGTAGGTAATTTATCGGGCTATTCTGAAGCAGTATTTACCAAGAAAGAAAGCCAAGAGCGAGAGTATGGACTGGCATCTGGTTTAATCTATGCCTTGAATGATCGTGCGCAGTTAGATGCAAGCATCGGTGTAGACCTAAGTGGATCCGATCGAAGTTATCATGGTGGATTTGGTGTCTCATACTTATTCTAAATGAATAAAAAAGGAGTAGCTTACGCTACTCTTTTTTATGTTTACTTCAGTTTTGATTCAATCAGTCTTTATCCAAACGATGGGCAAACTCTGCGATATCGGTCAAAGCTTGCTTTGCTTCATCAAACCAAGCGCTAAACATTTGGAAGTTATGCCACATACCGGTGTATAACTTAAACTCAACATCTACTCCAGCTGCTTTAGCCTTTTCTTCAAATCGCGTAGAGTCGTCTAACAAAATTTCTTTTGAACCCACCTGAACCAATGTCGGTGGCAATCCTTTGAGATCTCCAAAAATTGGGGAAATTTCGGGAATTGAGACATCTACACCTTTAGGAACATAATGATTTATGCCTGCTTCTAAAGCTTCAATTGACAATAAAGCATCATGCTTTTGATTGTAGCGTAGAGATTCACTGGTCAAAGTTAAGTCAAGAAAGGGTGACATTAAAATCAAGCCACTTGGAAGAAGTTTTGGATTTTCTTCTTTTAAACGTAAAGCCAGTGCAAGTGCTAAATTGGCACCACAAGAATCGCCAGATAAAATAATATCTTTCGGTTGAGCACCTTGCTCTACCAATAATTGGTACACATCATAGATTGCTTCTCCGAGATCGGGGAAACGTTGTTCAGGTGAAAGAGGGTAATCGATATGTAGCACTTGCATTTGAGTCCGAAGTGCCATTTCAGTCATCAATGCGCGATGTGTATTTAACGATCCTAAAAAGAATGCGCCACCATGAATGTGAAAAATGAGCTGAGTCGTTTCAGGTTGAGGCAAAATTTCTTCGGCACGAATACCTGCGATTCTTAGTTTTCGAATACTGACATCTTTGGACTGTGGAAAAACACGCGTCATCTGCTCTAAGGCAACACGAAGTACGGTGGGGGGAAGATTAAAGCGACTCGGAAAGCGAAGACTCGTTTTTAAAAAAGACTCTGTTATGTATTGTTTCAAAACCGGATTGATCTTCATTGTTTTTCCATATTAATGAAATTATGTTTATTATCAGCACACAGCATTACAATGGTACACTAAATAGTCACATTCAAAAATTGCTTAAATGTTATCAATTTTTAATAATATTAAAGTCAATTCAGCAAGGGAAACAAAAAACAATGAAAAAAATTGCACTAACGTTAGGATTACTCGCTTCAGCAGTATTTGCAAATGCTGCAGATCCACTCAATGGTACCGTGTGGAATACGATTGATGAGAAAACTAAAAAAGCTAAAGCTTTTGTAAAATTCACTGAACAGCCAAACGGAACATTGAATGCAACGATTCAGAGTGTTGTCACACCGGGTCAAGAAAATTCATGTACGAACTGTGAAGGTCCCTATCACAAGAAATCTTTAAAAGGTTTAACCATTGTGAAGGGTCTTAAAAATGTAGGTGGAGCGAATTACGATGGTGGTTCAATCTTAGACCCACAATCTGGAAAAACTTACAAATTGAAGGGTTCATTGAAAGACGGTGGTCAAAAGCTCGAACTTCGTGGTTTCATCGGCGTATCAGCGCTTGGTCGTAACCAAACTTGGGTACGCGTGAACTAATTTAAGATTCATAAAAAAGCCGAGTAGTTGCTCGGCTTTTTTTATTTCTTATTTCTTTAATGCTTTTATCGCATTCTCATCAAAACCTACTACATAACCTGATTCAGTAGTGATCACTGGTCTTTTAATAAGGCTCGTATGTGTAGTCAGTGCTTCAATCAAACCCTGTTCAGATGCAAGGGCAATTTCTTGATCTTCCTCAGACAATTTACGCCAAGTCGTTCCCTTTTTATTGAGGACAAGTTCAGCACCAAGATCATTTAGCCATTTTTGTACTGTTTCAGCGTCAATACCTTGTTTCTTATAATCGTGGAACTCATAACTAAGCCCCAACTCATTGAGTAAATCGAATGCTTTTTTCATCGAGTTGCAATTTTTAATGCCGTAAACTTTAATCATCTCTAACAGTCTTATTCATTGTGATCAGTCTAGAGCTTAGCAAAATTTACGCAAAAACATAAATGTGATCAGAATATTTTAAATAGGTTTGAAATCTACAGTGTGGCTTCATGGTGGTTATCAATAAAATGGTGGAAAATTTCTTATCTTAAAATTTGTATTGATCTTTTAAATAGAGAAAACCCGCATTAAATCATCCTGATCATGCGGGTCTCAATTCAACGTCCAATGTCTTCATCCTTGGAAAATAAACCGAAATTTATTTTCTTTTCATCCTACGGCTTCCAATCCCTATTGTCATCCTGACATGTCCCTGTGCCGTGCGACAATAATGCACTGAATTAGTCGGAATAAAAATACGTTAACACGACAAGATTTGTGAGCAATTAGCGTGCATTTAGTAAACAGTTGTTCACTCAGTTTGCACGGCACTAAATTTTATAATCGATAATGACAGGGGCATGATCGCTAAACCACGTTTCTTTATATACCCATGCATTCACAGTACGATCTTTCCAATCTGGTGAGCAAGCTTGATAGTCAATCCGCCAACCCACGTTCTTGGCACGGGCTTGTCCTCGGTTTGACCACCATGAATAAAGTTCTGCTTCTTTACGCACTTCACGGAAGGTATCGACATAGCCTAAATCATCATAAATATGATCGAGCCATGCACGTTCATGTGGTAAACAACCTGAAGCTTTTTGATTGCCTGACCAGTTCTTAATATCAATGCGTTTATGTACGATATTGTAGTCACCGCAAACAATCACAGATTTACCTTCATCACGCCATTGTTTCAAGATCTGCTTGTATTCATTTAGAAAGTGATCTTTACGGGCTTGTGCTTCTTCACCAGAAGAACCTGATGGTAAATAGAGTGAGCAAATATGAGCTGTTTTCTCTAAGCCTAGATCAAATTCTGCTGAGATAAAACGACCTTGTGAATCAGCCAATTCAAAACCCAGACCATCGGTAACTGAGATAAACGGCAAACGACTATAGATTGCGGTACCAGCATAGCCAGGACGCTCAGCTGGGAATAGGTGTGTATACCAACCTTCGGGCTTAAATTTATCTGTCCATTGTTCGTGTGTAATACGGGATTCTTGCATGCAAATGACATCGGCATCTGAAGTTGCCATCCAGTCAAAAATTCCTTTTTTTTCTGCAGAACGAAGACCATTTACGTTGATTGATACGACACGTAAAATTTTTTGATCACTAGGATAGCTACTCTTTGGTATCATGCTCGAGTTTAACCTCAATTTAATAAATGGAGCACCTCATGACAGCGCAAGCGGCATTTAATCCACAAGCTTTTATCGAACTGGCATTATCACGTGGTGTGCTTAAATTTGGTGAGTTTACTTTAAAATCAGGTCGTGTGAGTCCTTATTTTTTCAACGCCGGTTTGTTAAATGACGGTGAAGCCTTAACTGGCTTGGCTTCTGGCTATGCAGCAAAATTAACTGAATGTGATAATGTTGAAGTGATTTTTGGCCCTGCGTATAAAGGTATTCCATTTGTCGCTGCAACGGCTGTGGCATTGTCACAAAACCACGGTGTAAGTGTAACTTGGGGCTTCAACCGTAAAGAAGTTAAAGATCACGGTGAGGGGGGGGGTTTAGTTGGTGCTTCAGTTGAAGGTAAAAAGGTATGGATCATTGATGATGTAATCACTGCGGGTACAGCCATTCGTGAAGTTGTGACCATTTTAAAAAATGCAGGCGCGCAAATAGCGGGTGTATTGGTTGCGCTTGACCGTCAAGAAAAAGGTCAGGGTGAATTGTCTGCGATTCAAGAAGTTCAAAAAGAGCTTGAAATTCCTGTGCATGCGCTTATCACAATGAAAGATTTAATGGATTACTTAGATGCTAAAGGCGACAAAGATGCTTTAGCGAAAATGGAAGCGTACCGTGTGAAGTACGGAATCTAAGTCTTATAAAGTTCTACTTAATATTAATGTGAAACATTGCTTAATAAATAAGCGTGGAACTTGAAGAATCTATAAAAAAGCCCAGATCTATAGGTCTGGGTTTTTTATATTGATATAAGTTATTGATTTTTATTTAATAAAAAATCATTTCGCATAAGGTGTATTATGTTAATTTTAGGAAATCTAGATACTCTTTTGATTCACACGCTTTGAAAGCTCTTCTGCACTTTCTACACGTTCAGAGTAACGGTCAGTGAGATATGAGGACTGTCCCCTGGTTAAAAGCGTAAATTTATAAAGTTCTTCCATCACATCGACAATCCTCATGTAATAAGAAGAAGGCTTCATACGACCATCCTCTTCAAACTCTAGAAATGCTTTAGGGACTGAGGACTGATTTGGTATCGTGATCATACGCATCCAACGCCCTAAAATACGTAATTGATTTACAGCATTAAAGGATTGCGAACCTCCACAAACTTGCATTACAGCTAAGGTTTTACCTTGCGTTGCACGGATTGCACCCGCTGCTAATGGAATCCAATCAATTTGAGCTTTCAATATCGAACTCATTGAGCCATGACGCTCAGGAGAGCACCACACCATGCCTTCTGACCATGCTAAGAGTTCATGGAGTTCCTTAACCTTTGGATGTTGCATATCACCATCTTCAGGGAGGGGTAGCCCTTTTGGATGGAAGATTTTCACTTCCGCACCAAAATATTCAAGGATTCGACCAGCTTCCTGAACAGCTAAACGGCTATATGATCTATCACGATTTGAGCCATACAAAAGCAGTATTCTTGGTGGATGTTTAAGGTTCTTTGCCTGAACTTTTTCTAAAGTCGGTTTTTCTAAAAGACTAGGATCAATATTTGGTAGGTTCATTCGACTCATGCCTCTTTAAACACTTTTTTTCTCAGCCATAGCGAAACTGTCACTAAGGCAATCAATACAGGAACTTCAACAAGCGGACCAATCACGGTTGTGAAAGCCACAGGTGAAGCTAATCCAAAAGTGGCAATCGCTACAGCCAGTGCTAATTCAAAATTGTTGCCTGCCGCAGTAAAGGAAATAGCAGTTGTTTTAGGATAATCGTTACCCATCCACTTACTCATAAAGAAGCTGATGAAGAACATCGCAACAAAGTAAATTGTCAAAGGAATAGCGATCCTAAGTACATCTAGAGGAAGGCTAACCACTTCACCACCTTTAAGACTGAACATGGCTACAATCGTGAATAAAAGGGCAATAAGGCTGATTGGGCTAATCTTTGGGATAAATTTATCCTGATACCAAGCCAAACCATTCTTTTTAACCAAAATCAGTCGGGTTAAAAACCCAAGTAAGAACGGAATACCTAGATAAATAAGAACAGCATGGGTAATTGTCCAAAAGCTCACATTAATGATTTGTGCTTCTACCCCAAAGAATGGTGGTAAGAAGGTTAAGAATAACCAGGCATAAGTACTAAAGAATAAGATCTGGAAGATACTGTTAAACGCGACTAAGGCAGCGACATATTGATTATCCCCACATGCCAGATCGTTCCAGACGAGGACCATCGCAATACATCGGGCTAAGCCTATGAGAATTAGGCCAGTCATGTATTCAGGATAGGCATGTAAAAAAATGATTGCCAAACCAAACATTAAGCAAGGTGCTATTAGCCAGTTTTGAACGAGAGATAATGTAAGGGTTCGCTTGTCCTCAAAGACTTTAGGCAAAGTCGCATAGTCTACTTTGGCAAGTGGTGGATACATCATCAAAATAAGCCCTATTGCGATAGGGATATTCACTGAATTAATGCTTAATTGATCGAGTACCACAGATGCTTGAGGAAAAAATACACCAATACCTACTCCTAATGCCATGGCAATGAAAATCCATAGCGTTAGATTTCGATCTAAGAATGAGAGCTTTGATCCGGACATTGAATTACTCGCATTGCATAGAGATAGATAAGTTGCTTGCAGGTTTATTCAGTATTTCATCATTTAAGACATTGAGCACTGCATTTACCCATTCTGGTAAATCAGGATTTAATCGGTAATACACCCATTGTCCCTTGCGCTCATCTAGCAAAATTGAGAGGTTACGGAGTAAAGCCAAGTGACGAGAAATTTTGGGTTGGCTCAGTTGTAATATCTCTGTGATTTCACAAACACATACATTTTGTCTTGCTAAAATAATTTTTAAAATATCTAGACGTGTCGGGTCAGATAGGCATTTAAAGAAATCTGCTTGATCCATCATCTACACTCCAATATATGCTATTGCGAATATACGCATATCCATATATAAATGCAATATTACTAAGCTTTGAGTTAATCCAATGTCATCAAAAGTTAAGATCTATCACAACCCTGCTTGCGGAACATCAAGAAATACACTGGCTTTAATTCGAAATACCGGAGAGGAACCTGAAATTATTGAGTATCTTCTCAATCCTCCGAGCAAGAGAGAACTGATTAATTTAATTGAAAAATCAGGTCTTTCTGTACATGAAGCTATTCGTAAAAATGTAGAACCTTTTGAAACTCATAAATTGGATCAGCCACACTGGACAGATGAACAGCTCATTAATTTTATGCTTGAGTATCCAATTTTGATTAATCGTCCATTCGTAGTAACTGAGATCGGTGTAAAACTTTGTAGACCATCTGAACTCGTTTTAGATATTTTATCTGCACCTCAAATAGGTGCTTTTACTAAAGAAGATGGTGAAATAATCATCGATAAAAATGGTAAGCGGATTAAATAAATCCGCCTCATTTAACATAATAGGCGTTATGCGAAATCAAAAATAGTAGATAAGGATCCTATTTTGACCTTAATACAAAACGTAACATTTTGATTTAAATTAAGAAAATATAAATATTTTAAGAAATATTTTTATATAATATCTCTTCAATGAAAGAAGCTTTTACCTTTCTATAATCATCTTCTTCAAATCCAATACAGTCGATTTTTAACTGATTATATTGATCTACTAAATGTGGTGAAGAAATTAAGATATCTCTAAAAGTTAGAAAATTTAAGTACAAAGAATCTTCAGTAATAACTTGAAATGCTATATCTTTCTCAGAGTTAATAGCTTCTAGCATGCAAAGATCATTTGTTCTTAACGTATTGCTTTTCTCTCTAAAATTTAATTTTTTTAATAAATTTATAGATTTTTTAAACTCTTTTTCAGGGATACAAACTAAAATATCGAGATCACCCTTAGAATATGCATTAGGTATTGCTGAAGATCCTATATGCTCAACTCTAGCATTTGGAAGTAATCTTATAATTTTCTTTTCATATTCATTAAAAAGAATTTTCAATTCATCTTGATAAGCACTTGCAGGAAAAAATTTCATTATTCTAAAAACTAACTATTAATTCAGAAATACTTTATCAAACATAAAAAATCTAATAATTTTTTTATGTTTGATTTATTTAACATAAAATCTCTTATGTGAAATATATTAAAACAATAACTAAAGAAATTAGGTGTTCTTTTAAGGAAAAATGAGTAATCAAATTAAATGAGTATTTTTTAATCAACCATGTAATCCATGGTGTACATTGTTTCTAGTATTTGTCATCTTGGATGTAATTATTCGTTCTTTTATTATAAATAAATATAGAGCAGGAAGTTCTAGAAAATAAGATATGGATAAACAGGGAATGTTAAACGTCCAGCACCATTAAGCCTCTTATTAAAAAGCCCGACATGATGTCGGGCTTTTTAATAGAAATAATTACCAACGGCTCAATCTACCATTGTACAACATATCATTGATCTCACTTTGAGTTCTCCATGAACATTGGACAGTCGGATATTGATCCCCTCGATTAGAATGATAATCTCTATGGCGATCAGCAACTCTGTCACAATCAGCGATTTTATTATAAGGTCCACCTATTAGATGCCAAGTCTCTCCATGAGAATTATGTTTACATAATAGGAACAAGGGCTTATTAGCAAATACCAGAGTAGCTAATGAAGCTAATAATCCCCCAATAATAATTTTTTTTAATTTCATAATTAATTTCCTTTTTTAATCTACTCTTAATTATAATATAATAATATTTTTTAAAACACAAAAGGTATTTTCAGGTGATATTATGAGAAATATATTATATTTATTCTTATGTATGTCTTTTACACTAATAGCTAATGCTGCTTATGCATCAGATATTAATGATAAAAGTGAAATAATTAAGAAAATTAATTCTTGGTTAACTGAACATGTCGTAGATGAATTTGTAGAAGATAAAAAAGTTCCACAAGAAACATTTTATAGTAGTGCTGCTATAAACGTTGATGTGATGATGGTTGGACAAAGACTGAAGTATGATTATGATCGTCCAGTTTATGTTGAAGCCTATGATAATATTAAATGGTCAGACATGAAAAAAAATAATAATGGTAAATATTTAACAATTAATAAGGAAAATGTTAACGGGTTCTTGTTTTTTAAGAAACCTAACATAAAGTTGATAAAAGTAAATACTTATAAATCACCCCGTCCAACAAGAGAAGTTACAGATACAATAGAATTCCCTTTAACGAAAAAAGTTAGTAAAAGTGAGATTAATAAACTTGAACTACTGTTAAGTCAGTTAGCTAATAGTAAATAAAAAAAATGATGTGATTATTCAATTACCACTATTTCTATAGACTTTCTTTTAATTAGATAGAATGAGAATTAAAGAAAGATATTTCATAATAGAGTAGTAAGGCGTATGATCCTCGTGAAAATCATTTTTATATTATTTGGTTACTAAAAAATTCTGTTTTAACTCATTTCTATTAGTCACCAATCTAACTACTAGAAAGCTTATATTTTTAAGAAATAAATATTGTTAAACCTTTAGATAAGGCTCAGATCATGAAAATTTATAGCTTAGCTTTAATTGCTATTTTTTGTTCATCTACTTACGCAAAAAAAGTTGATAGTTTTTCTTCATTACAAGATGCTCATGAGGTTATAGACGAAGCAGGGCTCTATACCCAAGAAATAGTAGGTAATAATATCCGAGCTGATCTTTTTTCATTTGAGAGTTCAGGATGTTCAACTAGTTATTCAATAATGTTTACTGATAAAGATCGTAGTGGCAATAATGGAAAATATCTGCGAGAAATTTCTATAGATTGGACAAGAGCTAGTGTGAGAGGAGATGGATATACGATTAATAAGCTTTATGTTGGTCCTGTAAAATATTCACAATATACTTTATTAAATGGATGGAAGTTAGATCCTACAAGAACAGGCGGTGCTGCTATATGGTACGTAAAAGATAGTCATGCTAAAAAGATGAATGCAGCTCTTGATTACTTACATGAAAAGTGTAAATACAAATAAACTACCGGTGATGCTATGAGTTTTTACAAAAAATTATCTTCTACATTCCTAGGGATAACCTTAATCTGTGGTGCAGCATATACAAATGCACAAGATACTAGATATACATTTTGTCGTTCTCTAATTACAGAAAGTGCTATATCTTGGGATAAATCATTTTGGGTTGTATCTTCAGTTTTCCGTAATAACTTGAGTATATCTCGCTCAGATATTGGAATAAAAAATAGTTTTAATTCTTTTATTGAAGCTGAATTTGGTGGTCAAGCCCGTATGGCTATTTGTTTTCATGAAGATGATTATCAAGATGCATTAGATGAACGAAATGATCTCATTAGTGAATATAGAAATAGTGATGAAGATTATAAAACTGTACATTGGTCATATCGTGGTGATTAAAAGAGATTATCTAAATAACTATCACTTTCTTAAATATTTTTAATTAGATTTTGATCGAAAATACTAGGTATCCACCAAAATTTTAGACATACATAACTATCTTCTTCAGGGGTTTTTCATAATCTAATGAAAAACCCTTTAAAATCATAAAATTAGAGCAAGTTGTATCCAGTTTGGATGAACCGCCAACTTTTAATGATTTGATTAGGCGCATAATTACGTTAACTATCTGCAATATTTTATCTATTCTTTAATTAGACGACTTTATCAAAAATTGATAAGTGGATTTACTTAATCCTCTTGATTTAATATCAAACCTTATTCGAATTTTTATACATGAAAAAAAGCTCAGCCATAGGGTTACTGAGCAAAAGAGAAAATTTTAATAATCTTTTCATATTAGATTCATCATTTTTAAGTAAGAATAATACTTCCTGAACAGGATGCAGACGAGTCATTAAAAACTAGATAAATAATAGATGAAGATATTATATATTATCTAAAAATATGAGTTTATTTTATCATCACCTAGAGGTCAATTAGAATAGAAATGAAAAATTTTAGCGTTAATGATTTAGATTTATTGATTGAAAAATATCGAAAAGCAGACAAAGAAGTAAAGAAAATCCTAATCGGTTATAAATTATTTGGTGAATTAATGAATGATTCTAAATTTCATGAAGAAGTTATCAATTCAGCATTAAGTACTACGAAAAGAAAATATAAGAAAATAAAAATAAGAATCACAACAGATGAATATCAGCTGGATTTTGAATAAAGGTAAGCTAAGTATCCAATACTCAAATTCTCTTAAATTATCCAAAAATTTGTCCGCAGAAATTGGGGATGGATTTGATCTTAAAAGGCATATATCTTATAGGGAATTGCGGTTTTTGATCACTTTTTAACCAATTTTATTGGCAAAAAATGACAAATTTGCTCAAAAAGAAACCGACATGTTTCCAAGTCGATTTTTTGCTGTTTTTCAGGGTGGTTGAAAATTTTTAAGTTATTGATTTTAAATAATTATTTTTATTTCATTTCGCATAAGCTCTATTATGTTAAATAGAAGTAAATTTATTTAAAAATATGTTTGATTTAAGTAATTTTAATAATGCTTAACTTTTAATAAACTATATTTTAATATCAAATTAACAATAAAGTTGGTTTTCTTATGTTATTAAAAAAAATAGTTTTAATTAGTACAATAATGACTAGTAGTCTTGCTCTTGCATATGATCCTACAACGCCTTCATATTATTTAACTAAAGAATTGTGTGCAGAATATTATGCAGACTGTATTGATGTCTATGGGTCTGCTGGTAGCGGTGGAATGTCAGAGTGTGGAAACTCTTTAAATACATGCATCACTACAGGTGACTGGAATCCACCAAATCTTCCTGTGCCATCATCGAATAGATTATTAAACCTTTTTAGTTCAGAAACTAGAGAAGCTAAAACAATATATACCACGGTCTAATAAATCAGGATCTCAATGTAATATGATTGGGATCCTTACCAACATCTATAGAAGAGAAAAATGGATCAATTAAAAAAAATAAATGATGATTTATATCAAGCCGCAATATTATTAGACAGTATTCCTAGTAAGATTCAATCGGATCCATCACTAGAAAATAGAGAGAATATTTTACTGATAGGAAAAGCTCTCAGTCATATTTTTGAACTCCAAAATAATATTTATAAAATTCGGCCTGATTTAAAAAATAATAATCAGCAATAACAGTTCTTTATAGATTTTTTAAGAAATATAACGGCTTATTTGAGAATGCAAAAGTAATATTATATTTGTAATAGTTTCTCCAAAATTAACATAATACACGTTATGCGAAATTCTTATCTGCATCACACAAATTACATTTTTACGTTATGCCCAACTTTTCATTCAGTTCTTGTAACCTCATCACTCAAGGACGATTTTGCCACGGTGGGGTATATCAAATGCATAACCTGATCGCAGGCAAGAATCATCTAATCAATGATTTTTATCTTCTGAATAAAAGACGATCATGGCGGGTTGCATCATTAGAAACCCCGGGAATAAATTCATTCATAAATTGTAGTTTAAATAAGTTAAAGAGACTCATAAAAGAGCGCTGTGCTGAATATCCCATACCCAGCGATGGTCATGAGGATCGCGCCACACAAGGCTAAGATTTTTGAATAAATACGTTGTTGAGAAATAGCGTTAAAACCTAAATAGACCAAAGATAGTACGACAAAATCTAGAAGAATCCATGTGATGATTAACAGCGACAAACTTAAATCTATATTTGGTGTAATTTGAATAAACTGCGGAAAAAAAGCAGTGAAGAAAATAATATCTTTTGGATTGGAAATTCCAACTAAAAACCCTTTGGAAAAACCGCTATCCATCGGCTTGATCTTTGAAGAGGCAGTTTGATTGTGCTGAAAAGTTTCTCTAAGAATTTCAAAACCTAAATAGCCAATATAAAGACATCCTAGGACTTTGATGATGTTGAAAATATGCTCATTAAAATGAAGAACACCCTTAAGTGCAAGAATTGAAAGCGCAATTAAACATAGTGAGGCGACATTAGTGCCTAAAATGGTTTGTAATGCTTTTCGATAACCACCTTTTGCACCTGCACTGGCCACCAAAATCATAACAGGGCCTGGAGTGGCAATCATAATAATGACAGTGAAAATATATAAAAAATACTCAAGATAATTCATGAAAATACTACTTTTTAAATTTTATTTATATAAATATTATAACCTCTTTAGATTTCATTCATCTCATTTATTTAAAATATCTCATAGAGCGAAATAAATAATAAAAAAGGAAGCCTAAGCTTCCTTTTTTAATAATATCATTGAATATTAATAACCTACGCTAAAGCGCTCTTGAATATGGTTATTATTTTCAAGCTCATCACTGAGCGCTACTGCGAAATCTTCTGCAGAGATTTTACTGCCTTCTTCACCAACGATAAGTTCATCTTTACCAGAGCGATATTCACCAGTTCGCTTACCAGGACCGAATTCCGCTGCAGGAGCAATAAAGGTCCAGTCAATGTCGTCCACTTGTTTTAACTTATCAAAGAACTGAATGCCTGCTTCCGCCTCAGCTTTATATGCATCAGGGAAGTCTTCTGTATCGATTACACGCACATTTTGATTTGGTACAGTTAAACCGCCAGCGCCACCAACAACAATATAACGTTTAACTTTTGATTCACGAATAGCATTAAGAAGTGAATTGATATCAAGACCTTGGAAACGTACTGCACTAATTACAGCATCTTGACCTTTCAGCTCATTTACAAGTGCTTCTTGATCATTTAAATCTAAATCTACAGTTAAAACACGCTCTGTATCTGAAACTTTGCTTGTATTACGCGCAATCGCTTTGACGTAGTGTCCACGTGAAACAAGCTCTTCAAGAATACGAGAACCTGCCATGCCTGTTGCACCAATTAAAACTATTTTCATAATGCCCTCATTAAATTTATAACTATGATTATTGGAGTGCTAAATATTTAGTCATCACGATTAAAAAAATAAAATCATGAATGATTAAAATGTAATATTAATTTAGCTTAAAATAAAAAAGATTAATGTATTAAATCTATGTTGATTTATAGTTAAAATAGGAGTGAGAAGTTATTTAATTATTTTAAATGTAAATTTTATGTAATTATAAGCTTGAAAAATATTCATATAAAACCAGTCTAACTTTTATTTATTGTTGAAGTTGGTTTAAAGAAAATCGCCATATATCATTTTTATATCCATAGCTTTCATCTTTCGAGCTTGGTGGATGCTGTAAGATAAAATTATATAGTTGCTTTTTTTGATCATTATTCAGAACTTCAACAATAGCTGGTTGGTCGACAATTTGATTATTTAAATTCGCAATAATGTCTTCAATCATCTTCGGATTTTTATGCGTAAGTTGTTCTAAAGTCGTATTATTTCCCTGACCATTTAGCAGATATTTAGAAAGAAATTGTGCTTCGTTTGGTGAGATAGAATTTTGTTGAAGAAGTTCTTGTACAAGATTGTGCTGAGTTTGGACAGATGCGGTATGCGGTAGGCTAGAAATAAGAACTTGTTTAACCTTTGGATCTAAATTTGGATCCTGAAAACGTTGCTCTAAAGCGTGACTAATTTTCTGTCGAATCAAATCATTTTCAGGTAGGGATTTTTTGAGTTCATGTTCTCGATCAGTCAGCAACATCGCATTATTCAGTGCACCTATCGCTAAGCTTTGAATTTTAGGATTCTGATGTGTTAGAAATGGCAAAATTTGTTCAGCTGCTTCTAAAGGATTGAGAGAAGTAAGTTGAGTCAGGATTTCTTCTATTGCATTTTCATCATGCTGGTTTTGTTCAAGGAGCTGAAGTAAATCATGTATTTTTTCTTCTCGATTCGCAGCAGATTGATCCAGTTGAAGTAACTTTTTTGCCCATACGGGTAGGTTAGTGTTGAGTTTCATATCTGCACTATTTTCAGACAAGCTAGTCGCGCGATCTTCATTGCTTTTTAGCGTTGAAGTATTATTATTTTGATTTGATATACTTTGAGTCGTATCTGCTGTCGATTTCAAATACACCCATAAAATTACTGCACAGATCACGAAGATCAAAATAACCAAAAAAATATTTTTCTTATTCATAATATTAAAATATTAAGCTGTCGTTGCCTTCAACATCAGAGATGTGAAGGCAATATAATGGGAATGATTTATTTACACTCGTGTAATTGTGAGTAAGCTACTGTTGAAAGTTCCACGCGGTGTGCTTCCTCCTAGATTACCATTACCTGTCTGAGTGTAGAGCCATTTCGTAAAGCTGTCACATCGGAATGTTCCCTTTTGCCATGTATATTTGCTACAAGCACCGTTGGAGTTATATTGTGAACAGACTTGTACAGCTGGGTTCGGTGTTGCTGAATACAGCGTGTAAGCGACATGAGGTCGTTGCTGATTTGAAATCGCAGTGATTTGATTAGCAGCAGATGAGTAAGGAGATTTATATCCGAAACTTGTTTTGGCCTTTGCTCCCCAATATTTTGTAGTTTTAAATCCACTTAAGCTGACATATTCAATCACATCTACATATGCCGTTTTGTTCATGACTTGAACAATATTGTTTGAACTTACATATACACCTGTATGCCCTAATGCACCAACAATTGGAACGTTGAGGTCTCGACCGAGTACATCACCGACTCGTGTAGGATTGCCTGCTGCTAAAGTAACTGAACTGATAGTGAGTAAACAGAGTGTAGAAATTATTTTAATCATGGACTTGTACCTATTGTTGGAATATTAAGTCCTGTTAGTTTTATTCAACGATGTTAACGTTTGATGTAATTCGTATTTGAAGTTGTAACAATAATTTTGTAATTTTTCTTAATAATTTAATTTGAAATAGTAATATTATTTTGTGAGTAAACCTTAATAAAAACGTAATAATTTTAGCGTAACTATTATATTTATTTAGTTATTCTTAAGGATTAATTGTGCTTGATCAATTAGACGCTAATACTGAATCGTATAGCAATTTGACTGCTATAAAACATCAAGAAATTGATTTGAAGAATACCTTCAAAGCAAAAGGGTATCTACATTATAAATCTATAGAGGTGGATCATTTTTCTAAACTATTACTAGCTAAAGAGTTTGAAAAACTTGAAAAAGATCCTTTTGCACCTACACATACTCAAAGGTTTAGAAGATACGGAAATGCCTTAATTTTACCTTGGGAAAAAGATCTTAAGCCTATTTGGTTGCCGACAGTGCGTGATAATATAGGGCAGGAGTTATCTGGATATGATCAGGGAGGGAACAATCCCGAGCATCAGTCGATTCGTTATTTTAACGCGTTGAGCCAAGAAGCTAAATCTACGCAATATCTTAATGATTTGATTGTAGATGATTATCAACTTACTTTTGGTTTGGAAAATGCCTATCTGCCAATTTACGTGGGTGTCCATTTTGTCAAACTGCGTTCAACTCATGCCGATCAGCTAGGAATTAGTTCGCCTAATTGTTTTCATCAGGATGGTGAGCCATTCACATTTGCTCATTTGTTTTATAGGAGCAATAACATTGAAGGAGGTGAAAACTTTATTGCATCACCTCAGGAAAGAAATAAGCATTTAGATGAGGTAAATAATTATAATATTTATCAAAAATTTACGTTGAGACAAGCTTCTGAAAGTTTTGCTGTACACGATCCAGCAGTTTCACATTATGTATCACCTATTAGAAAAATAGATCAAGGCACAAATGCTGAGGCTGGTGAGCGCTGGATGATTTTGATTGATTTCTCTCTTACAAAGCAAAAAATATGATTCAAAATTTAATAATTTCGCTTTTACCTATTCTCATTTCTCTTATATTGGGTTGGGGCATAGGTAAAGCTGCAAACGTTCAAGTTCGCAATATATTGGTTGGTCAAATTACGTTTTTGGTGTGGTTGCTCCTCATCTCTATAGGCTTTCAATTTGGCAGTGTCTTGTTTGATAAAGATCTTGGTTCAAAAATATTAATTGAAGCTTTTATTTATTCTACAGTGTTAAGTGTGATTACCTTTGGACTTTTATTTAATCGTAGCCACTTTAAGGCTGAGCACCAAAAATCATTCAAGGATATGCTCAAACCTATTACCGAATGCTTGATTGCGATTGGAATGGTGTTGATCGGGATGGGGCTATATTGGCTATTACCCAAGACTTTATCAGGGGAAATGTTAAGCGCGATACTATTGTATGTGTTGATTTTTTTAATCGGAGTGGATTTGTCTACGATTAAAATTCAAGCCCTCACTATGAATCATATTAAAGTGCCATTTTTTTCAATCATTGCACTATTTATTGCGGCTTATTTGACGAGTCATATCATGACTCAATCTTTTGTCGAACTCGTTGTGATGGGGAGTGGATTTGGTTGGTTCTCTCTTTCTGGTCCTTTAGTTGCTAAAGTTTTAGGACCTGAGCAGGGAACTTTTGCTTTGATCACAGATCTTGTACGAGAGTTTTATGCGATTGCATTGTTGTATTTATTAGGTCAGCGTTATCCAAAGCCAATCATTGGTGTATGTGGTGCCACGGCGATGGACTCGACTTTACCCTTTGTAAAAAACAATTGTTCACCATTAGATGTACAAATTGCAATTCTCAGTGGATTTTTCCTGACGCTCATTGCGCCGTTTTTTATTATTTTTTTTAGTAGTTTGATATGAATATAAATTCTAATGCTCAGCAGAAATAGGAAAGAGCTTCTCTCAATTTATACAATTGATCCTTTGATAGATCAGTAGATCGTTCACTAAACTTCGTTATAATCGCTTCATTGATAAAATAGAGAACAGATCATGCGCGTACTTGTGGTGATGGATCCCATCGAAAATGTAAACCTCAAAAAAGATTCGACCATGGCAATGCTTTGGGCTGCTGCACGTCGCGGTCATGAGTTAGGGTATGCACTTCAGGAAGATTTATATATCGATCAAGGCAAAGCTTTTGGTTTGATCTCACCACTTAAAGTGTTTGAGGATTATAATCATTATTATGAACTTGGTGAAAAACAGAAAGAATCTTTAGCTGCATACGATGTTGTGCTCATGCGTAAAGATCCACCTTTTGATATGAACTTTGTTTATACAACTTATATTCTGGAACAAGCGGAACGTGAAGGTTCGTGGATTATCAATAAACCTCAAAGTTTGCGAGACTGTAACGAAAAGCTGTTCGCTACACAATTTCCAGAACTGCAGGTTCCGACTTTGGTAACTTCACAGCAAAGTTTAATCCGAGAGTTTATTGCTGAACATCAAGATGTGATTGTAAAACCACTAGATGGGATGGGCGGTATGGGGATTTTCCGTTTAACTGCTGCAGGGGCAAATATCGGTTCAACTTTGGAAATGTTGACTCAAATGGGGCAGCAACCGATTATGGCGCAACGTTATATTCCTGAAATTGTGGATGGAGATAAGCGTATTCTGATGGTCAATGGTGAGCCAATACCATATTGTTTAGCTCGTATTCCACAAAATGGTGAAACGCGAGGTAACCTTGCTGCTGGTGGGCGTGGTGAAGCACGTCCGTTGACTGAAAATGATAAGGCGATTGCTGCTAAAGTTGGACCATTCTTGCGTGAGAAGGGACTAGTATTTGTTGGTCTTGATGTCATTGGAAACTATGTAACAGAAATTAATGTGACTAGTCCAACATGTATACGTGAAATAGATGCACAATTTGGTACATCTATCGCAGATACATTATTTGATGTTTTAGAAACTGGACGTTAGTTGATCTGCAAAAAAGAGCCTAAATAGGCTCTTTTTTTTGCGTATATATTTTAAATAAATAATAGCTGGTCAATAGTCCTAGGGTGGAAAGACTTACGGTAACCCATGCGGCATTGGACCACTGGTGAGAAGACGAAACGAGAGCTGCTGTTGCTGGGGGAACAAGGAACTGCGCACATGCAGAAATTTGCAGCACTAAGCCCATACTGGATGCTGCTGCATTGACCTGTGGCGCGTATCTAAGCGTATTGGCAAAGACGGTCGTCGGAATAATGCCACCGATAAAAGAAAACAAAATAGCGCACAAATATTGCAACTCAAAAATCAACCAATAGGGTTGTGAAAATACAACCCAGCTACATAAAATTAGACTTAAAAAACTAAATTGAAGTAATTTAAAAGGAGCTATGCCTTTTTGAAGTAATACGCCTGCGCCAAAGGTTCCACCTAAGTTAGATAACACAACCATTGACACCAAAATTCCTACAAGCTTTAAATCCATATTGAATGAGACATACAAGCTGGGTAAAAAACCTGTGAGTGTGATCCATTGACTGGTATAGCAAGCAAAGATAACGGCTAGACAGAGAATGGGTGGATGGGTCGCGGTGGCTTTAACAATAGATAAAAAAGAGTTGGAGGTTGATGTGCTCAGTGCCTTTGTCGTTACAGTGGTTTGCTTATCGTCATAACGTAAAAAATGGTAAATCATCAAGGCAACCAGCCAACACAAGGCACCAAATAATGCCCAAATGTGTTGCCAACTGAGCCATTCGAGTAATACAGGGATGGTCAAAATAGCAAGACTAACCCCAACTCCCATATAAGAACTCCATAACCCCATTTTAAAATTCATGGTTTCAGGCGTGCTTAGGCGTTTTAAAATTGCGGGAGCGCAAAGACTAATGGTGAGAAATCCAATGCCTTCCATAAATCGAAAAAAATAAAGGCTAACACTATGATCAATCCATAAGCTTGCAAAACTACTCATCCCCAATAGAATGAGTGCAAAAATAAGACATTTTTTGAGTCCTATTTTCTCAGATACAGCACCAATACACAGGGCAAATAGCATTCCAGCACCTTGAACCAGTGATAAGGATAGGCCTGCTTGGGTGAAACTTAGATTTAAATCTTTTTGAAGAATTGGAATAACAGCAGAAAGTTTACCGACATGAATTGCAGCAAGGTAGCCTGCCAAAATAATCCAAATGTCATAAGATGATATTTTTGACATTTGCGTTTAAAAATCCTTTTATTCGCGAGCTGAATCTCAATGAGATATAGCAATATCATAAATAGAACTATTGCCTCATACCATTTAGACATAAGTTTATATCCAATATGGCGGTAGCGCAGATACGAAGGAACAATAGAACCAATGCTGTGGTGGTTTTTAATGTGCACATTAATCATTATGTTGGTGCGTTATAAACTAGATCGAATGGTAAAATACATAAAAAAGGCACACCTCATAATAAATCTAGTTTAAACTCTGAAATCATATGAAAAAAACAATTAAAGGGTCCGTGAAAAAAAGTAAATAAACTTTCATGGATATACGATTGTGATTACAATTGATACCTTATATAAAATTTTCTGTTAGCTCTTAGATTTGAAGAATTAGACCGTGACACAAGCTCAGCATAAACAACCTAAACATGTCATGATGATGGCTGCAGGTACAGGTGGACATGTATTTCCTGCCCTAGCAGTTGCTCAGGAATTACAACAGCAAGGTGTCGAAGTGTCATGGTTGGCAACGCCTTCCGGTATGGAAAACCGCTTGCTTAAAAATCACCACATTCCAATTTATCAAATTGATATTCAGGGTGTGCGTGGCAATGGAATCGTCCGTAAGCTGCAAGCCCCTTTTAAAATTTTAAAAGCAACGCTTAGCGCAATGCGCTATATGAAACGATTAAACGTAGATGCCGTCGCTGGTTTTGGCGGTTATGTTGCAGGTCCTGGTGGTTTGGCTGCGCGTATTCTTGGTATTCCTGTCATCATTCATGAGCAAAATGCAGTAGCGGGTTTCACCAATACCCAATTGGCTCGTGTTGCTAAAACGGTCTGTCAGGCATTCCCGAAAACATTTCCAGAAAACCATAAAATCGTGACTACAGGTAATCCCGTACGTAAGGAAATTTCTGCGATATTGAGTCCTGCTTGGCGATATCAAGAGCGAGAAAAAGCCAATCAACCTATTCGTATTTTAATTGTAGGCGGCTCTTTGGGCGCACAAGCATTGAATGAGCGCGTACCCGAAGCACTGAAACAATTAGATGTTCCTTTAAGTGTTTATCATCAGTGTGGTCAAAATCATGCTGATAGCACGCGGGCACGTTATGCCGATGCTCCTGATCATTTACAGGTAGAAGTTCAACCGTTTATTGAAAATATGGCGGAAGCCTATGCCAATGCCGATCTAGTAATCTGTCGTGCTGGTGCACTGACAGTTACTGAGATTGCTACCGCGGGTGTTGCAGCCGTATTTGTACCTTTGCCAAGTGCGGTAGATGATCACCAAACCGCGAATGCCAAATTCCTAGCAGATATTAATGCTGCAAAAATTTGTCCACAAGCGACACTCACTCCTGATTCATTAAAAGCAGTTTTATTGCCACTCATGAACCGTACATTGTTGACGGAAATGGCTGTTAAAGCACGTCAACAAGCTCAACCAGATGCAACTCAGCGTGTGGTTGGTTTAATTCAAGATTTGTAAGTTTTTAGAGAAAATTATGTCTTCAACGAACCCAGCTGATAAAGCAAAAAACCTGATCAAAATTCCTGAAATGCGCCGTATCAAACATATTCATTTTGTGGGTATAGGTGGTGCAGGAATGTGCGGGATTGCGGAAGTCTTAAAAAACCAAGGCTATAAAGTTTCAGGGTCGGATATTAAAGCCTCTAAAACCACTGCACAGCTTGAAGAAAATGGCATTAAAGTTCATATCGGACACGCTGCTGATAATATTAACGGTGCGAATGTATTGGTTGTATCGACCGCGATTGACCAAGAAAACCCAGAAATTAAAGCAGCGATTGAAACACGCATCCCTGTAGTGCGTCGTGCGGAGATGTTGGGCGAGTTGATGCGTTACCGTCATGGTATTGCGGTTGCAGGCACACATGGTAAAACCACTACGACAAGTTTGGTGACCTGTATGCTTGCTGAAGAAAACATGGATCCGACATACGTGATTGGTGGTTTGCTTAATCGCTCTGGAGTAAATGCTGCTTTAGGTGCGAGTCGTTATATTGTAGCTGAAGCAGATGAATCTGATGCTTCATTCCTATATTTAGAACCAATGGCCGCTATTGTCACCAACATTGATGCTGATCATATGGACACTTATGGTGGTAGCTTCGATGTTTTGAAAGATACTTTTGTTCAATTCTTGCAGAAGCTTCCGTTCTACGGTTTAGCAGTGGTGTGTGGCGATGATCAAAATATTCGTGAAATTATGCCACGTATTGGTCGACCTGTTTTAACTTATGGGTTTAACGAAGATAACGATATTCGTGCTGTAGATGTGGTACAAGAGGGGATGCAATCACATTTTACTGTGCTTCGTAAAAACAAAGAGCCACTCAAGTTAACCATTAATATGCCTGGTTTGCATAACATCCTTAATGCGTTAGCTGCGATTGGTGTGGCAACTGATGAAGGTGTATCTGATGCTGCAATCGCTCGTGCTTTAGAAAGTTTTAGTGGTGTAGGGCGTCGTTTCCAAATTCAAGGTGAATTTGAGTTAGGTGATGGAACGGTCAAACTGGTTGATGATTATGGTCACCATCCAAAAGAAGTTGAAGCAACGATTAAAGCTGCGCGAGCAAGTCATCCTGATCGTAGACTTGTGATGATGTTCCAACCTCACCGTTTTAGCCGTACACGTGATTGTTTTGATGATTTCGTTGATGTCTTGTCACAAGTCGATCAATTACTGCTATTAGAAGTATATTCTGCAGGTGAAAAGCCGATTGTTGGTGCAGATAGTCGCTCACTGGCAAGAAGTATCCGATTACGTGGTGATGTTGAACCAATCTTGATTGATCCAGTAGAAGGGAATTTGCCAAATGTGATACAAAAAGTGTTACAAGCAAATGACTTGTTATTGACTCAAGGTGCGGGTAACGTTGGAGCAATTTCAATTGAGCTTGCTCAGAACCAGCTCTATTTAAAATAATCGTCGTTTGATGATTTGGCTAAATTGAAAATTTTATAAGTTTAAGGAACTAAACGTGTCAAATGCTTCTAAATTCGGCAAAGTTGCTGTATTGCTTGGTGGTAAATCTGCAGAGCGTGAGGTGTCATTAGATAGTGGTAAGGCTGTACTTGAAGCATTGGTACGTTCAGGGGTGAATGCAGAGGGTTTTGACCCTCAAGAACGCAGTGTGACTGAATTGGTAAATTACGATCGTGCATTTATTGTGTTACATGGTCGTGGTGGAGAAGATGGTCAAATCCAAGGCGCATTAGAGTGGTTAAATATTCCATATACTGGAACTGGTGTGCAGGGGTCGGCTATTGGAATGGATAAAGTAAAGACCAAGCAAATTTGGCAAGGTTCTGAACTTCCTACAGCGCCATACCGCATTGTTTCTAAAGATACTGATGCACAAGCACTCGTTGCAGAGCTTGGATTACCACTGATTATCAAACCCGTGCATGAAGGCTCAAGTGTGGGCATGAGTAAGGTTGAGAAAGCAGAGGATTTAGCTGAAGCAATTAAAAAAGCGACTCAACATGATGCCGTGGTCATGGCTGAGAAGTGGATTACAGGTCGTGAATTTACGATTTCATTTTTAAACGGCCAACCATTACCAGTCATCCGTTTACAACCTCCAGCTGATGTAGCCTTTTATGACTATGAAGCTAAATACCAACGCAATGATGTTGAATATGGTATCCCTTGTGGTTTGAGTGAAGCTGAAGAAAAAAGCTTACAAGCACTTTGCTTACGAGCGTTTCAAGCTGTTGGGGCAAGTGGTTGGGGTAGAATTGATGCTATGCAGGATGAGCAAGGTCAATTTTGGTTGCTAGAAGTGAATACTGTTCCAGGCATGACCAGTCATTCATTGGTACCAAAAGCAGCTCAAGCAGTAGGTTATAGTTTTGAAGATTTGTGTTTGGCTATTTTAGAGCAAACCTTAGCGAAAGAATCACACTAAGTTATGGCTCAACTACCTCCATCGATGCGTCGCAAACGTGCGGCGATTACATCGATTCATGACAAACCACCGACTCGCAAAGAGAAAATGATTAATGCGGGTGGTTGGGTCATGCTTATTTTTGCATGTTGTGTACTTTTGATCGGGATTTATGGCTTATATAGCGTCATGACCAATGCAAAAGTAGCATCGTTGGATGTGGTTGGTCTGCAAGCCGAGCCTGAAATTAGTCAAGTAAAACAGCAGTTAATGCCTACCATTACAGGCAATTATTTTACTGCTGATCTTGAGCAAATTCGTGATAAGGCATTAGAGATTTCTTGGGTAGATCGAGTGGTCATCTCTAGAGCTTGGCCAGACGGCATTAAGGTTCGTGTTATTCCGAAACATCCGATTGCACGTTGGGGAACAGGACGTCTGTTAAGTGATCAGGGTGTGGTGTATACAGAGGCGTACTCTAGAAATCACGCAAATTTACCACTTATGCATGGTCCGTCAGATCAGTCAAAAGTCATGATGAGACGTTATCATGAAATTAATCAACTGTTTAGTCCAGTGAATCTGCGTTTGAAAGAGCTATATTTAACAGATCGTCGGACATGGTTTATGCAGTTCGATTCGGGTTTACGTATTATTGTGGATCAGGATCAGACCATAAGCAAACTGCAACGATTGAGTCACTTATCTCAAGCAGATCTGAAAGTGGTTTGGCCAAGAGTTTCAGCGATTGACTTACGTTACCGTAATGGCTTAGCGATTCAATGGAAAAATGCGACACCACCAAAGATTATAAATGGTCAGTTTGTTGTAACCATTAATGACATTAACATTGCAGATTCAAGAGTTGCAAAGCCATAATACGTGGCTTTAAAAATAGGCATAAGCCAGATATAAACAATGAAGAAAATGGTAGTGAATCATGAATGAGGCTGTTCCCTCAGTTGTTGCGATAGACATTGGGACACATAAAGTTTCAGTTCTAATTGGTAAAGTACATGCGCCGGATAATATCCAGGTCATCGGTATGGCGACTGCGCGAAATAAAGGCATGAACAAAGGAAAAATTGTTAGCCTTGAAAAAGTGATCTCTGCGATTAAGAATGCGGTACAAGAAGCAGAAGATATGGCGGAGTGTCGTGTGCATTCGGCATGGGTATCGATCCCGAGTACAGAACTGCAAAGTGCTTATGCGACAGGCCGGACACCGATTTCTAATCCAGAACGCACCATTACGACTTCAGAAGTGGTTAAAGCTTTAGAAATGGCAAAAGCCAGTCATTTAACTTCTGATCATTATCTTGCAAGTGCAGTCCCATTGGGTTTTGAGTTGGATGATTCACCTGAGTGGGTGCATAATCCAATTAACCTTTCAGCAAATAGCATGACGGCGCATTATCAACTTATGATGCTACCAATCAGCACCATGCAAAATTTAGATCGTGCAATGAAAGGCGCCAATATTTTTGTCGAAAAGATGGTGATTTCATGTTTAGCAACGGCTGAAGGTGCATTGCTGAAAGATGAAAAAGAGTATGGTGTATGCTTATTGGATATTGGGGCTGGTACAACCAATATTGCAGTTTATATTGAAGGTCATTTAGTGCTAGCACACACCATTCAACGTGGTGGTGAAAATGTAACGCGTGATATCGCCGCAGTATTGCAAACGACGACCGAAGAAGCTGAACGACTCAAATTGCTTTACGGCTGTGTTGATTTACAGCAAGTCAAACCTGAACATATGATCGAGTTTGAAGCGATCGATGGTCCTCAAGCGATCAGTCGGATTGAGCTATCAGAGATTATTATTGCACGTTACGAAGAAATTCTTTCTATGGTGCGTGATGAGTTACAACAACGTGGTGCGCTACAAAGTTTATATCACGGTGTAGTTTTAAGTGGTGATGCATGTCAGATTGAGGGTATGATCACACTATCACGTCGTATGTTGGGTGTTTCTGCCCATTTAGGCAATCCTCCGCTACAAGTATATGCGGATGATCAACATTTACCGGCATTAAGACGTTCAATGTATTCTACCGCAACAGGATTGCTGTTATTTAGTCAAAGCGATTTACAAGAATCGGTTGAGCAACCTGAAGAAGTGAATAAGCGTCCAATATTAGAGCGCATAGCGAATGGTTGGAATGCGTTTAATAACAAATTGAAAGGTATTTTTTAAGTTTAGTTTTTAAGGGAGTATTGTTTGCAACTTGTAAGAGCAACTTCATGTGCTTGACAAGAATGTGATTGCAACGCATCCTAAAAACAAATTTTTATTATTGAAGATCAAGGCAGTATACGGGCTTAAGTGACTGCCAAATTTATTAGGAAAAGTTAAGGTCATGGCTTCATTTGAATTTTTAGAAGATGAACAAACCGATAATAACGGTCAAGCCCGTTTTACTGTGTTTGGTGTTGGTGGCGGTGGTGGTAATGCCGTACAACACATGGTGCAATCTGATATCAAAGGCGTGAAATTTGTTTGTGCAAATACAGATAAACAAGCTTTAGATCGTATGAATGCGCCATTCAAAATCCAATTGGGCCAACAAAGTACGCGTGGACTAGGTGCAGGAGCAAATCCTGATGTCGGTCAAATTGCAGCAGAAGAAAGTCGCGAGTTAATCCGTCAGCATCTAGAAGGTGCAGATATGGTATTTGTTACTGCCGGCATGGGTGGTGGTACTGGTACTGGTGCAGCACCAGTCGTGGCTGAAATAGCACAAGAAATGGGTATTTTGACGGTTGGTGTTGTCACCACTCCATTTAACTTCGAGGGTCGTCGTCGTCAACGTTCTGCTGAAAAAGGGATCGAAGAACTTGAAAAGCATGTTGACTCATTGATTATCATTCCAAACCAACGCCTACTTAGCGTTTATGGTGATATTTCGATGCAAGATGCTTATCGCAAAGCGGATGATGTCTTGCTTAACGCAGTACGAAGTATCTTTGATCTAGTTGTGCGTCCTGGTCATATCAACCTTGACTTCGCCGATTTGAAAACAGCGATGAGCACACGCGGTTATGCGATGATGGGTGAAGGTAAGAGTAGCGGTCCAGATCGTGCTGAAGATGCAGCGCGTCTTGCGATTCGCAGCCCGTTACTTGACAACGTAAATATTATGAACGCGAAGGGTGTTTTAATTAATATCACTGGCGGTAATGATGTTACCTTACGTGAAACCGAAATTATCACAGATGTTGTCAATCAGATTGTTGATCTAGATGAAGGTGAAGTCTTCTTTGGTACAGTATTTGATCCAGATGCGCGTGATGAAATCCGTGTTACTGTGATTGCGACAGGTTTAACTCGTAATGCGAATGAAACGGAAGTGAAGCGCCGTGCGCCAGTGAGTGTAAACCCATCAGTTGGTGGACAAGCTGCTGCTTTGGATGAAGATGATGTTCCAGCAATCAGTAAACGTCAGAATCAAGAGAGTGTAGCCCCAGAGCCTTCTGCAGCGCCTCGATCTGCACCCATGAGCATTCAAGATTATCTTAAAAATCAACAGCGTAAATAACATGTAACATAATGTGTTTACGATGATCAAACAGAAAAGGTGGCTCTTATGCCACCTTTTTGATTTTTATCAATGGCTAAATGTGCTAACGTATACTAGATTTTAGATGAATATTGAAGAAACATGTTGAAACAACGCACCCTGAAACGAGTCGTGAAAGCGAGTGGTATCGGATTACACAGTGGGCAAAAAGTAATGATTAACTTTGTACCACATGTAGCTGATGGGGGTATTGTTTTTCGCCGTATTGATTTAAATCCGCCTGTAGATATTCATGCCAATGCGATGCTGATTCAGGAAGCATTTATGTGTTCGAATTTGGTACAAGAAAATGCCAAAGTTGGGACTATCGAACATATTATGAGTGCGATTGCAGGTCTTGGTATTGATAATCTGATTATTGAAGTATCAGCTTCAGAAGTTCCAATTATGGATGGAAGCGCTGGTCCATTTATCTATTTACTCATGCAAGGTGAGTTGATGGAGCAAGAAGCGCCTAAAAAATTTATAAAAATATTAAAGCCTGTTGAAGCATTAATTGACGATAAGCGCGCTATTTTTAATCCGCATGATGGTTTTCAACTTAATTTTACGATTGATTTCGATCACCCAGCCTTTGCCAAAGAATATCAGTCTGCCAGTATTGATTTCTCAACGGAAACATTTGTTTATGAAGTCAGTGAGGCACGTACTTTCGGCTTTATGAAAGATTTGGATTATCTTAAGGCGAATAATTTAGCTTTGGGTGCTAGTTTAGAGAATGCAATTGGTGTTGATGATTCAGGTGTCGTGAACGAAGAAGGCTTACGATTTGCTGATGAATTTGTACGTCATAAAATATTAGATGCGGTGGGTGATCTTTATTTACTCGGACATCAAATTATTGCGAAGTTTGATGGTTACAAATCTGGACATGCACTCAATAATCAACTGCTTCGCAATGTTCAGAGTGACCCATCTAATTATGAAATTGTAACATTTGATGACGAAAAGTCTTGTCCAATTCAATATGTAAGTGTGATCTAAGTCATTGTCTTCAGGTTAAATGTTATAGTATAACATTGTTAAGTGTGACTTAATTCTCCTTTAAAATAGTGAATGACGTTTAAATCAAATGGTCCTGTTACTTTTTATTGCTTGCCAAACGTATCATAGCTTGGCTAAGCTTAGGATCGTTCACAAAACTAGCAGCGTTGAGTAACATTTCTTGCGTTGTCGGACATAAGGAAGTTTTGGAATTTTCAGTTTGTGTTTGGGGAATTTCTTTTTTTGCTCGAAGACGAACTTGGATTTTTTGTAAATCTTTGAGTTCAGGGATTTGTGATAACTGAGAAATATACTGTTTTTGAAGGTAACCGAGTTGACTAATCATGGCTTGATTTTCACCGGTGATGGTCAAAATACCGTATTGATAACAGACAACTTGCCATTGTTCATTTTTGGGCAATAGCGGTTGAATTAATTTTGTAAGTCTCTGCCAGTCAGCAACTTGTTTTGTGAGAAACGATAAGTTTCCTGTTTTTATGTGTTGTCTTGTTTGTTGAAACATATTTTTTGGTTCTGACATACATTGTTCCTACATTGTTTTGTCTTAATCTTAAACGCTTGTTTCTTTCGATATCAAGGAAGAGATCACACAAGAGACTTGAGTAAGAACAGTTTAATGAGGTTTATATGTATACGCGACGTATTTTATTAGCGTTTTCTTTAGCAGCTTCAGCAGCTTCGGTTGCATTTGCAGATTTAGTTCAATTAGATGCCACACAAGCCTCCAATCCTGATCGATTGGAAGAGTTAACAAGAACACTATCACAAGGTTCTTATAGTCATCCTGATGACATGGACATTCCATCGACAGCACAAGTCGATGTGACAGTTCGAGCGAAGGCGGATCCAATCGAATTAAATAATGCGCTGCTTAATAGTAAATACCCTGCTCAAAAAACTACAACGACAAGTTCAAATCGTTACTCTTCAAATAATGCGTATTCATGGTTAGTGACACACCCACTTCCAAGTGGTCGTGTCAGTTCAAATTATGGCGGCCGAACAATGGGCGGACGTGCTGAAAACCATTCTGGTTTGGATCTTGCGGCACCAACAGGAACTCCAATATATGCAACTGGTCCAGGAATAGTGACTAAATCAGGTTGGGGTACAGGTTATGGTCAATATGTCGAAATCAACCACGGTAATGGGTATATCACACGATATGCACATGCTTCACGCTTAATTGCTAAAGTAGGTGATAAAGTCACTGCTGGTGAGCATATTGCCAATGTAGGTTGTACTGGACGCTGTACTGGTCCTCACTTACATTACGAAGTGGTCAAAGATGGTCAGCGTAAAAATCCTTCAACTTACCTAGCGATGTTGCCTTAATTAATTATCAAACCTCATTAATACACATCCATTGTTAAGTCATTTGAATAAATCGCCAAGCATAGTCTTGGCGATTTTCGTTTTTGCAGTCAGGTCACCTGACTAAATTCAAGATTAGAATAAAGCTTTGTATAAAAAAACAGCAAAATTGGCGTTTTAGTGTTAATTTGTGTAATAAACGGTCAAGTACTATTTATTATCGAAATATTAGTCTAATGTCGTATTCATTTATAGCCATAACTGCGTATCGCGAAAATATGTTAAATATAGGGCATACAAATAGGCATGAATATAGGTGTAATATGGCGTATTACGGTGATACCGACGCACAAGAAACCCAAGAGTGGCAGGACGCTTTTGACTCTGTTTTACAGCATATGGGGACGGAAAGAGCAGCCTTTCTTCTTGAAAAACTGTATCAACGTGCGATTGCGAAACATGTTCCCATTCAGCGTCTAAATACTCCTTACTTAAATACGATTTCAGTAGAAGAGCAACCTGCAATGCCTGGCGATCCAGATATGGAGCGCCGAATTCGTGCTTTGATTCGTTGGAATGCTTTAGCAATGGTGCTTCGCGCCAATAAAACAGGCGACGATCTTGGTGGTCACTTAGCCAGCTTTGCATCCTCTGCAACTTTATATGATGTTGGCTTTAACCATTTCTTCCGTGCGAACAGTGATAACTTCGGCGGTGACATGATTTATTATCAAGGTCACTGTGCACCAGGGATTTATGCGCGTTCATTTTTGGAAGGTCGTTTAACTGAAGAGCATCTGAACAATTTCCGTCGTGAAGTTGATGGTATTGGTTTACCTTCGTACCCACATCCGTACTTAATGCCAGACTATTGGCAGTTCCCAACGGTATCGATGGGTTTAGGTCCAATCATGTCCATTTATCAAGCACATATTCAAAAGTACTTGATGAACCGCGGTTTGATTAAAGAAGAAGATCGTAAGGTTTGGGCTTATCTCGGCGATGGTGAGATGGATGAACCAGAAAGTACTGGTGCAATCTCCTTGGCAGGTCGTGAAAAGCTAGACAACTTGGTTTGGGTTGTAAACTGTAACTTACAACGTTTAGATGGTCCAGTTCGTGGTAATGGTAAGATCATCCAAGAACTTGAGTCTTTATTCCGTGGTGCAGGTTGGCGCGTGATTAAAGTAGTATGGGGTCGTCATTGGGATCCACTACTTGCTAAAGATGAATCTGGTGCGCTTAAAGCCATTATGGAAGAAGCTGTAGATGGTGATTATCAGCGTTATCAAGTGAAAGGCGGCGCTTATACACGTGCGCACTTCTTTGGTAAATACCCTGAAGCTGAAGAGTTAGTTAAACACTTAAGTGATGAAGATATCGATAATTTAAATCGTGGCGGCCACGATCCTTACAAAGTATATGCTGCTTATGCAGAAGCCATGAAATCTACAGGTCAGCCAACGGTTATTCTCGCGAAAACTGTTAAAGGTTACGGCTTATCTGAAGAAATTGAAGCGGTCAATAAAACGCATCAAATCAAGAAAATGCAACTTGAATCGCTTAAATATGTACGTAACCGTTTCAACTTGCCATTTACCGATGAGCAACTTGAAGAAGTTCCATTTTATCGACCAAGTGAAAACTCGCCTGAAATTAAGTATATGAAGGCTCGTCGTGAGGCTTTAGGTGGTTACTTACCAGCACGTCGTAAAGAAAGTGAATCTTTAGCGATTCCTGAGTTGTCTGTATTTGATGCAGTGTTAGCTGGTTCTAATGGTAAGCAACAATCAACGACCATGGTGATGGTACGTTTGATTTCTGCACTACTGAAAGAAAAAGCAATTAAAGACCGTGTGGTACCAATTGTTCCAGATGAGGCGCGTACTTTCGGTTTAGAAGGGATGTTCCGTCAATTGGGCATTTATGCCGCGCACGGTCAAAAATATACCCCTGAAGATCAAGAGCAGTTGATGCATTACCGTGAAGCGAAAGATGGTCATATGCTTCAAGAGGGGATCAATGAAGCAGGTGCGAT
This sequence comes from Acinetobacter sp. 24-47-66, assembly GCF_056779755.1. Taxonomy (NCBI): domain Bacteria; kingdom Pseudomonadati; phylum Pseudomonadota; class Gammaproteobacteria; order Moraxellales; family Moraxellaceae; genus Acinetobacter; species Acinetobacter sp. 24-47-66. Next base: position 101,503 of record NZ_JBWYIL010000003.1, on the reverse strand, counting down.
GAGTGCTTGGGCTGCTTTAGGAACAAGTTATTCAACCAATAACCTTCCTATGATCCCAATGTACATGTATTACTCAATGTTTGGCTTCCAACGTATTGGTGATATTGCATGGGCGGCAGGTGATGCACAGGCGCAAGGTTTCTTATTGGGTGCAACTGCTGGTCGTACTACGCTGAATGGTGAAGGTCTACAGCATCAAGATGGTCACTCACATATTCTTGCGAATACGATTCCAAATTGTATTTCTTATGATCCATGTTTCGGATATGAACTTGCGGTGATTGTACATGACGGTCTAAAACGCATGTATGTGGATCAGGAGCGTGTGTTCTATTACTTAACTGTAATGAATGAGAACTATGAGCATCCAGCGATGCCACAAGGTGCTGAAGAAGGCATTAAACGTGGTATGTATTTACTTGAGGAAGATGAAAAAGCCACAGTTCAGCTTTTAGGTTCAGGTGTAATTCTGCGTGAAGTGATTAAAGCGGCTCAAATCTTACGTGATGAATATCAAATTCATTCGAATGTCTACAGCGTAACAAGCTTTAATGAGCTTGCACGTGATGGTATGGCGTGCGAAGAATATAATCGTTTACATCCACTTACTGAAGATGTGAAAGAAGCATGGGTGTCGAAGCAGTTGCGTGGTACGAAAGGTATCGTCGTTTCTGCAACAGATCATATGCGTGCTTACAGTGAACAAATTCGCGCTTACCTTCCAGATAATCGTCCATTTGTAGCATTAGGTACAGACGGTTATGGTCGCTCAGATACACGTGCAAAACTTCGTAGCTACTTTGGTGTAGATGCTGCGCATATTGTGGTTGCGACACTGAAGAAACTTGCCGACGAGGGTGAAGTAGATGCGCGTCTAGTTAAGGATGCGATTTCTAGCTTTGAATTAGATACTGACCGTCCAGTCGCTTGGGCACCTCAAACAACGCCTGAACTTCACGCTGTAGCTGACTACAAAGAGGAGAACTAAGCATGCAAATTACGACTCCTGATATTGGTGTAGATAAAGCCACAGTGGCTGAAATTTTGGTCAAAGTGGGTGATACGATTAGTGTCGATGACAGCATTGTTTTGTTGGAGTCTGACAAAGCATCTGTTGAAGTGCCAAGCACTTCAGCAGGTGTGGTGAAAAGTATTTTGGTGAGCCTTGGTGACGAAGTTGCTGAAGGTGCGATTTTGGTAGAGCTTGAAGCGGAAGGGCAAACGTCATCTGAAGCACCTACAGCACAAGTTGAAGAATTGAAAGCACAAGCTCAAGCAGAACCTGTAGCTCAATCTCAAGTGGAAGCACCAAAAGCAGCAGCAACGGCATCTGAAACCGTTGATGTACAAGTACCAGACATTGGTGTTGAAAAAGCCACTGTGGGTGAAATTTTGGTTGCTGTTGGCGACGAAATTGATGCCGATCAAAGTATCATAGTCGTTGAGTCAGACAAAGCAACAGTCGAAGTTCCAAGTGCTGTTGCGGGTACAGTTGAATCGATTGAAATTTCAGTTGGTGATACAGTGAAAGAAGGTGTTGTGATTCTGAAAGTGAAAACAGCAGCTTCAGTATCAACCGCGGCGCAAGCTGCTGCAGAAACTGCATCGTCTTCTGCTCCAGCTGCAGAAGCACCACCTGCAGAATCAACAAAAGCGACAGTTGCTTCAGCGCCAGCAGGTAAAGTTGAGATTGCTGTCCCTGACTTAGGTGTAGACAAAGCTGCTGTAGCTGAAATTTTAGTGGCTGTTGGTGATAAGGTTGAAAAAGACCAAAGCATCATTGTGGTTGAATCGGACAAAGCGACCGTTGAAGTACCAAGTACTACCACAGGTGTGATTACCGCAATTCATATTGAATTGGGTCAAAACGTGTCTGAAGGCGTGGCTTTAGTTACGATTGAAGCTGAAGGTCGAGTAACCCCAGTTACAGAAGCCCCTGTAGCAGCACCAGTGAGTACAAAAGCGGAAGCACCAAAAGCAGTCCCTGCGCAAGCTGCTGCTCCTGTACAAACAGCTGCTCCTTCAGCAGATAAGCTGACCAAAGAGCAAAATGCAGCAAATGCTAAAGTATATGCTGGTCCTGCGGTACGTAAGTTGGCGCGTGAGCTTGGTGTTGTGTTGGCAGAAGTGAAAGCTTCTGGTCCACATGCACGCTTAATGAAAGAAGACATCTTTGCGTATGTGAAAACACGTTTAACTGCACCAGCACCTGTAACTGCTGCACCGACAGTTGCTGCACCAGCAGGATTGCCTAAATTACCAAGTTTTGATGCCTTTGGTGGTGTAGAAGAAAAAGCGTTAACACGTTTACAGCAAGTGTCTATTCCACAGTTGTCATTGAACAATTATATCCCGCAAGTGACCCAATTTGATGCGGCAGATATTACGGAGCTTGAAGCATGGCGTAATGAGCTTAAAGGCAACTTTAAGAAAGAAGGCATTAGCCTGACCATTATGGCTTTCATCATCAAGGCTGTAGCGCATTTGCTAAAAGAAGAGCGTGAGTTTGCAGGTCACTTGTCTGATGATGGCAAAACCGTATTACTGCGTAAAGAAATCCATATGGGCATTGCTGTTGCTACACCAGATGGTTTAACAGTGCCTGTGCTACGTAATCCAGATCAAAAATCAATTAAGCAAATCGCAGTTGAACTCGGTGAGTTGGGTCAAAAAGCACGTGATAAGAAATTGTCACCGAAAGATCTGCAAGGTGCCAACTTCACGATTTCAAGCCTAGGCGCAATTGGTGGTACTGCATTCACTCCGCTTGTCAACTGGCCGCAAGTGGCAATCTTGGGTATTTCACCTGCAACGATGCAACCTGTGTGGAATGGACAAGGTTTTGATCCACGTTTAATGCTTCCATTGTCATTGTCTTATGACCATCGTGTCATTAATGGTGCTGATGCTGCTCGATTTACCAATAAATTGACGAAGCTGCTTAAAGATATTCGTACATTGCTTATCTAATTATTTTTAAAAGCATTTTGGATGCAGAATCAAAACCTCACTTCGGTGGGGTTTTTATTTGTAAAAACAAAAAGCCAGGCTTATAATGGAGAAACTTCATTGGGGAGTAGCCGCTGTTCTGCAACAGAACAGGTGATGGTCAACATATTTGCTCTAAAACGAGCATGGTCATCATAGCAAAGAACCAAATGAGCTCCTTTCGAGCTTTCTTTCTTTTGTTGGCAAGACCTTTGATTTACCATTCTGCAGATTTTTGGCTAGCAGGGGTGGTGGGTCATTGGTATTTGTTATGCTAGCCAGAGAAAGACATCATGTATGAATTCCTTCTGTCTACAGGTATCGTCGCATTAGCTGAAATGGGTGATAAAACCCAATTGTTGGCTTTACTGCTTGCTGCACGTTTTCGTAAACCCGTTCCAATCTTAATTGCTATTTTGTTAGCGACAATTGTCAATCATGGGGTTTCAGCTGCTCTAGGACAATGGGTTACAACAATTTTAAGTCCCGAGATCCTCATGTGGATTCTAGCAATAGGATTTATTGCTATGGCTGCTTGGATGTTGGTCCCTGATGAATTAGAGGATGAGTCAGGTAGTATTCAAAAATGGCAAAAATTTGGCGTTTTTGGAGCGACATTTATTTTATTTTTCTTGGCTGAAATTGGCGACAAAACGCAGATTGCGACAGTGGCACTTGCTGCACGTTTTGACAGTATCTGGTGGGTGATGGCTGGAACGACATTAGGTATGATGATCGCTAATGCGCCGGCAGTATTTATTGGTGATAAATTGGCGAATCGATTACCTATTTCCTTGATTCACAAAATTGGCGCAATAATTTTCCTTGTCATTGGTGTGGGCACTTTAGTACAACACTATTGGTTATAAATGGTTGTATTCGCTTAAATATTTGAATCTTCAAAATTTTTGATTCATTTATAAATCGCGTTGAAAAAATGCATCATAAAAGTGATTCATAATGGTGCATTTTTTTAACAGAAGTTATTGATTAATAAACGAATATAATAAAAAAATTCTTGTTTTTGAAATTAAGTTTTTTTAGGATTTCGTCACTAAAAAATTATTTTTAAGAGATTTAAAAATGCTCTCTCAGATTTCTGCACAGGATGCGTGTTTAAGTTGTGGTGCTTGTTGTGCCTATTTCCGTGTTTCATTTTATGGTGCGGAAGCGATGAACATCCCTACCGAGATGGTTGAGGATATTAACCCTGTATATGCTTGTATGGTGGGGACGAATCAAACTAACCCGCGATGCGTTGCTCTAGAAGGAGAAATAGGGAAGCAGGTCTCTTGCTCGATTTATACGGTTCGCAGTTCATCGTGTAGAGAGGTCCAAGCCGGAGATGCGCAATGTGCCAAAGCTCGACAAGCCCATCATCTGATCCCATTAATTGATATTGAAATTGTTCCATCGTCGAATGATGACGATTACGATCAGGTCAGTTAATTTGAATGATTTAAAATATGCTTCTGTTTTATATGTTCTTATTATGATTTTCTCGGATAGTAAGTTGCATAAAAATAGGGGTGATGGGTAAATTTCATAAAATTGTCGATAATAAGAAATGAAATTTACCTTAAAATTTGTATATAATGGCGCACGGAAATTACCAGTGAGACTGTTATGTTGACCATCGTTCAAGACGCGTTAACTTTTGATGATGTCCTATTACTCCCTGCCTACTCTACTGTTCTCCCAAAAGATGTCTCTCTAAAGACACGTTTAACTCGCGGCATTAATTTGAATATCCCTCTTGTGTCTGCAGCAATGGATACGGTGACTGAATCCCGTATGGCAATTGCAATGGCACAAAATGGCGGTATCGGTATCCTTCATAAAAATATGGATATTGCAGCGCAAGCTGCTGAAGTACGCCGTGTTAAAAAATTCGAAGCAGGCATGGTGAAAGATCCAATTACAGTAACCCCTGAAACGACTGTGCGTGAGTTAATCGCAATTACGCACGCGAACAATATCAGCGGTGTGCCAGTGGTGAAAGATGGCAAAGTAGTTGGTATTGTGACAGGTCGTGATACACGCTTTGAAACTAATCTTGAACAGCCAGTAAGCAACATCATGACTGGTCAAGATCGTTTGGTCACTGTTCGCGAAGGTGAATCGAAAGAAAACATTCAGGCACTTCTTCAAAAAAATCGCATTGAGAAAGTGATTGTTGTTGGCGAAAACAACGAACTAAAAGGTTTAATCACTGTAACAGATTTTAATAAAGCTGAGCTTTATCCAAATAGCTGTAAAGATGACTTAGGTCGTTTACGTGTGGGTGCTGCAGTTGGTACAGGTGTAGAAACTCCAAGCCGTGTTGAAGCATTGGTTGATGCGGGTGTAGACGTGATTGTGGTCGATACTGCACATGGTCACTCTGCTGGTGTTATCGAGCGCGTACGTTGGGTTAAAGCCAACTACCCACAAGTTCAAGTCATTGGCGGTAACATTGCGACTGGCGATGCTGCATTGGCTTTACTTGATGCAGGCGCAGATGCTGTGAAAGTAGGTATCGGTCCTGGTTCAATCTGTACGACTCGTATTGTTGCAGGTATTGGTATGCCACAAATTTCGGCGATCGATTCTGTTGCTAACGCACTGAAAGATCAAATTCCATTGATCGCAGACGGTGGTATCCGCTTCTCAGGTGATATGGCAAAAGCGATCGGTGCAGGTGCAAGTACGATTATGGTGGGTTCTTTACTTGCTGGTACTGAAGAAGCACCAGGTGAAGTTGAATTCTTCCAAGGTCGTTATTACAAAGCTTACCGTGGCATGGGTTCATTGGGTGCAATGGCGGGTGCAACAGGTTCTGCGGATCGTTATTTCCAAGACTCTAAAGCAGGTGCTGAGAAGTTGGTTCCAGAAGGTATTGAAGGCCGCGTACCTTACAAAGGGCCAATGGGCAACATCGTGCATCAAATGATGGGTGGTTTACGTTCATCTATGGGTTATACAGGCTCTGCAGTGATTGAAGATCTTCGTCAAAATGCGAAATTCGTGAAAATCACGTCTGCGGGTATGTCTGAATCACACGTTCACGATGTGACCATTACTAAAGAAGCACCGAATTACCGTGTTGGTTAATTGCCTGTTATAAAACAATTTTTAAAAAAAACCGTCATGTAAATGACGGTTTTTTTATTTTGGTGTAAAGTGGTGCGCATTGAAAAAGGATGATGTTAATCACCCGCTAAGAAGTGAGAGAATGAATGAGTTATTTTGGTACTGATGGTATTCGTGGGAAATTCGGTGTATTTCCAATCACACCTGAGTTTGCACTCAAATTAGGGTTTGCTGCGGGTAAAGTACTTAAGCGTAGAACAAAAAGAAATAAACCGATTGTGGTGATGGGCAAAGATCCTCGTTTATCAGGTTATATTTTAGAAGCGGCTTTACAATCGGGTTTAAACGCAGCTGGTGTTTATGTGCATTTATTGGGTCCATTACCTACGCCTGCCATTGCTCATTTAACTCGTGCTTTGCATGCCAGTTTAGGGATTGTCATCTCAGCTTCACATAACCCTTATCATGATAATGGCATTAAGTTTTTTTCTTCAGAAGGAAAAAAATTACCAGACGAGTTTCAAGATGAGATTAATGCTGAACTCGAGAAAGATATTGTCATTGATGATATTGCGAGTCTAGGAAAAAGTGTGCGTGTTGATGATGCTCCAGGTCGTTATATTGAATTTTGTAAATCAACGTTCCCATACCATTATGATTTAAACAATTTAAAGATTGTCGTCGACTGTGCCAATGGAGCAGCATATAACGTGGGTCCTGCGGTATTCCGTGAGCTCGGTGCCAAAGTGATTGCGATTCATAATGAACCGAATGGTTTGAATATTAACCAAGGCTGTGGCTCAACTCATCCTGAGAGTTTGCAAGCTGCTGTTGTTGAGCATCAAGCAGATTTGGGTATTGCATTTGATGGCGATGCAGATCGTGTCATTCTAGTGGATCAGAATGGAAAGCTGATTGATGGCGATCATATTCTATATATCTTGGCGACACAAAGTGCCAATAAACCAGCCGGTATTGTCGGTACGCTCATGAGCAATATGGCACTTGAATTAGCACTTGAAAAAGCAGAAGTTCCACTGCTACGTGCCAAAGTTGGTGACCGTTATGTATTGCAAGGTTTAGAGGAAAACGGTTGGGTTATTGGTGGTGAACCTTCAGGTCACATTTTAACTCTAGACAAGAGCACCACAGGTGATGCGATTATTGCAGCCCTACAAGTCTTAACTGTCATGGTTGAACAGAAGAAAGCATTGCATGAGTTGGTTGCTGACTTTAAATTACTGCCAAACGTGCTTGTAAATGTCCGTTTAGATGCAATGTTTGATCCATACTCAGTACCTGCATTGGCTGCAGAATTTGCCAAAGCCGAAGCGCAACTTAAAGGTCGTGGTCGATTACTGATTCGTAAGTCAGGGACTGAACCTGTAATTCGTGTGATGGTTGAAGGTGATAATCTTCAAGAAGTGACTGCACTGGCACATGCTTTGGCAGATGCTGTACGTGCTAATGCAGCAGCTTAATCGGGGATTGACTCATGAGTGATTTGATTAAAGATCTCAGTGAACTGCGCCTAAATTATCAAAAAGGCGAATTACATGAGGATCAAGTGAATGCTGATCCACATGAACAGTTTCTATTGTGGTTTAACCATGCGTTAGAAGCTCAGCTTCACGAACCGTATGCCATGTCATTGGCTACGGCAAATGCCGATGGTCGACCGCACGTACGTACCGTATTACTTCGAGGTGCGGATGAAAATGGTTATGCGTTCTATACCAATTATGACAGCCAAAAAGGACTCGACTTAGTAGCCAATCCTTATGCGCAAATTCTGTTTTATTGGGCAGAACAAGAACGCCAAATTCGCATTTCAGGTCGAGTGGTAAAAATTTCGGAACAAGAATCCGCTGATTATTACCATAAGCGTCCGCGTGATAGTCAAATTGCAGCGCATATTAGTACCCCACAAAGTGGTGTGATTGCGAGCCGTGACGAGCTACAGCAACGCTTTAATGATTTGCATGAGCGTGTGGCAGATCAACAAACTTTAGATAAGCCTGGCTTCTGGGGTGGTTACCGTATAGAGCCAGATTATTATGAGTTCTGGCAAGGTCGCCCAAACCGTTTGCACGACCGTTTGTGTTATGAAAAAATCGACGGTGCGTGGAAATTACAACGATTGATGCCATAAATGCCAAAATTTGAAATCAAGCAACGTCCATTTTTAACACGCCCTGAAAATTTTCAGGGCGTGCCTTCATTTATTGCCGAAATTTTGGCACGTCGTGGCGTTGAATCTGAACAAGAATTAGAACTGAAATTAAAACATTTATTGGCGCCAACCATGAAAGGTTTGGATGCTGCAATTCAGTTGATTGACCAAGCCATCAATCAACACAAAAAAATTGTGATTGTCGGTGACTACGATGCTGACGGTGCAACCAGTACAGCACTGATGATGCTTGCATTGCGTGACATGGGGGCAGATGTTGATTACTTAGTCCCTGATCGCTTTAAGTATGGCTATGGTTTGACACCTGCTATAGCAGATCTTGCGTTTGCCAACTTTACGCCTGATTTGTTGATTACGGTCGACAATGGTATTTCAAGTCATGATGGAGTTAAGCAAGCCCAAGATCATGGCATGCAAGTAATTATTACTGATCATCATCTCACAACCAAGCCAACGCCTATGGCTGAGGCAGTGGTGAATCCGAATCAACTCGGTTGTGAGTTTCCAAGTAAAGCTTTGGCAGGAGTAGGAGTTGCCTTTTATGTGTTGGCGAATTTATCTAGTCATCGTAAAAAAATGGGCAAGTCTTTTTCACAAATGATTAACTATTTGGATTTGGTAGCGCTTGGGACCTATGCCGATGTTGCCAGTTTGGACTATAACAACCGAATCTTAATCGACAGTGGTCTAAAGCGGATTCAACAAGGATTATGTCGCCCCGGGATTTCAGCCTTATTAGATATTGCAAAACGTGATCCTGCAGGACTGAAAGCGCAAGACTTAGGTTTTGTGATTGGACCGCGAATTAATGCGGCAGGGCGTATGGAAACCATGGACATTGGCATCGAATGTCTCTTGGCATCCGACTTGGCTACAGCATATCCTTTGGCTGAACAGCTGAATCAACTCAATGTTGAGCGTCGTCAGGTTGAAGGCAAGATTAAACAAGAAGCATTAAGTGCATTAGATCAAATTCAGCTAGATAAGGATGCAATACCTGCAGCATTAATTATGTTTGAGCCACATTGGCATCAAGGCGTGATTGGAATTGTGGCAGGACGCTTAAAAGAGCAGTTCCATCGTCCGAGTATCGTTTTTGCCCGTGATGAAGATGGCATTCATATCAAAGGTTCAGCGCGTTCGATTGAGGGAATTCATATTCGGGATGCGATTGAGCGTGTGGCTGAGCAATATCCACATATTGTCAGTCACTTTGGTGGGCATGCTGCAGCTGCAGGTCTAACCATTAAAAAAGAATATTTTGCTGAGTTTAAGCAGGTATTTGAGCAGTTGATCGCCAGTCAAGATGAAAGTCTGTTTACTGCAACTTTATGGACGGATGGGGAGTTGCCAGCATCAGCTTTCCAAATTGAAACGGTGGACGTATTACAAAATTTAAGTCCTTGGGGGCAAAAGTTTCCTGCGCCTGTATTCGAGGGAGTTTTTAAAATTTTGGATTATCGCTGGCTTAAGGATGTGCACTTGAAACTGCGTGTAGCTTTAGAAAATGGTCAAGTGGTGGAGGCAATCGCCTTTAACGCAGCAGATAAATATCAGTTTGATCCGATGCTCAATGAAATTCGCTTGGTCTATGAGCTGGATAAAAATACCTTTAATGGCAATACCAGTTTACAAATGCGCATTTTACATATGCATCAATAAAAAACCGCTCATTAGAGCGGTTTTTAGCACTCAAAGATTAGAAGCGGTATGCACCACGTACAGCAAAGGTATTACCGTCATCTGCAAAACCAATTCGACCTTCGACACTTACTTGCTGATTGAAGAATTTTTTAGCATTTACACCAAATTCATCAAAAGATCCGCCGTTGAAATCTTGATTGAAATAGTCGACACCCACGCTGAGTGTTTTATCAATGTAATAATCGCCTCTTAAAGAGAACTCATCTAAATCACCAAATGCAGCACCAGCCTCTAAATTCACATCGTTTGCGCCAATTTGAGTGACATATTTTGCTCGAAGAGTAGGGTCAATACCATCATCGTTGTCATCATCCCAACCACGTAAACCAGCTGCGACCAATAAAGATGGTGCTAAGAAATAACCAGCTTCAATTTTATAGTTTGTGACATCATTATCAGGGGTGTTAGGTATTTTTTGAGTTTCCTGAGAAAGATTGGCATTTAGATAGAAATCAGTATTTGGAACAAAGTATTCAATTCCAACACCATAATTCCAGTATTCGACTACATCAAAGTCGTCATAAGATACTTTTGCATTCACGTTGCTCGAACGATTTAAAAATGCAGCTTCGTTCAATGGAGAGTTCTTGATTTGAACAGGATTAAAATAATATGTGCCATCAAGCGCAAAACCTGCAGAATTGCTACCATTATCAGGATCGATCAATTTGGCTGTAGCCCCAACTTCAGCTTGATACGCATGTGCAGTTCCTAAGCTTGCAATAAGTGCAGTCGCAAGTGTAATTTTTTTAAACATATATTGACTCTCTTTGTTATAGAAATATGACTGTTTTGTGACAGCTAGTTTCTATTGTAAGAACAAAAGGGGATGAGTCAATGTACATAAAATGACATTCCATCAGGTTTTTGCACAAAAAAAGCCCATCATTAAGATGGGCTTTTAAGAAACATTAAATCTTAATCAAGATATTAGAAGCGATATTTAGCAGCTAAACCGAATTTGTTGTAATCATTATTCGCAAGTTCACCAAAACCTACACGACCTTCTAAGCTGACTTGAGGTGTGAAGAATTTACGTGCGCTTACACCAAACTCGTTTGTATCTGCAGGACCAGTATCTTTACTATAGTAATCTACACCAACACTTAAAGTTTTATCGATGAAGTAATCAGCAGCTAGATTATATTCATCAAGGTCACCAAATGCAGCGCCAGCTTCTAAGTTGATATCTTTACCGTTAGACAATGTAGTTACATATTTAGCACGTAATGTTGGGTCAACACCATCATCATAGTCGTTATCGTAACCCTTAAGACCTGCTGCAATTAATAAGCCAGGTGCAGGCAAATAACCTACTTCAGCACCATAAACTGTCTCATCAAAATCAGGTCCAATATCAAATTTACGATCATCACGACCAACATTACCGCTTACATAAAAATCAGAATTAGGTACGAAGTATTCAACACCTACGCCGTATTGATGTCTTTCATCATCACCAACTTCGCTGTATTGGTATTTCGCATTTACATTACTTGCACGATCAAGGAATGCAGCTTCAGCTAGTGGAGCATTACGTGTTTGAACTGGTTGGAAATAATAAGTACCATCAACACCAAATGAACCACTTGTACTACCATTATCAGGATCGATAAGACCTGCAGAAGCACCTACTTCAGCTTGATATGCATTTGCAGTTCCAGTTACAGCTAAAGCAGAAAGAAGCGCAGACGCGATTGCTAATTTTTTCATGGATACTTCCCCTCAATAGAGTTAGTTGTTAATACATTTTTTGTTACAAGTTCAGTGTAGGGGAAAATCATGAAGGATCAATCAAGCAAAAGTAACAGTAATGTATCTTGTGTAATTTTTATGTAAAAATAAAACTTTAAATTATTGATTTTAAAAAATAAAAAATCATGTTAATTCATGTGAAAGATAAGGTGTTTTAGTCATTTTATGTTGCTTTTCAATATGAATTGTATGCAATTTGAACGAAAGTAGCAGTTTTGGCACTGCTACTTCCCCATGTTGAATGGAATTAGAATCGATATGTTCCGTTTATATTAAACTTATCTTCATCATCACTGAATCTTAAAATACTCCCAAGAGAGAGGTTATTATTGATAAAGTATTTGCCACGTAATTGGTATTCGTCTTTATGAATTTTACTAGTGCTATTCGTATCTCGCGTATAAGCACTACCTAGGCTTAAGCGTTGAGTTAAATAATAATCCCCACCAAATGTAATCGAATCAATATCATGTCCAAAGCTACCATCCAATTCTAAATTGAGATATTGACCATTTTGGCCTAATGGGGTGACATATTTGGCTTTTAAAGCAAAAGCATTTTCATCAAAGCCTTCACCTTTATAAGCATTAATACCTGCTGCTATCAGTAAATTTTGAATAGGAGTATAACCAACGAGAGCTCTATAGGTGGTTAGATCGAAACGCTGCTTAGCATGAGATGAACCGTTTAGTGAGCTTGAGCGTGACTCCACTTTATAATGTTGACGACCGACCTCACCTGTGAAGTACAGTTGATCAATATAATATTCTCCCCCTATTGAATAGCCGTGCAGCTCTTGTTTGCTTTGCGCAACTGTTTCATTTATATACAATTTATCGTCTTTAATATGCTGAAAACTATATTTCGCTGAAACGCGATTATGGTGGCCAAGAAATGCAGCCTCATTAAGTGGTTTATTTTCAGTATCAACTGCTTTGAAGTAATAAGTACCTTCTGTTTCAAATACACCGTGATAATCAACCTTGAGACTATCATGGTCAAAATAGGTATATCCAGCATCAATTTGAGCTTGGTAGGCCATGGCTGAAGTTGTCAAAGGGAGGATGGCCAAAGCCAAATAGGTTTTGTTCATTTTCATAAGTCTCTGCTTATTGTTGTAAAAATAAAGTAAGTATTTTTTAATAATTAAATGTATTGTTAATAATAACTAAACAATGGTCAAGAGAATATTGAATAAAAAAGCAAACTCTCAAGTTTTACTTGGCTGTGTTAAAATATTGGCAATTTTGATATAGACATATTTAGGATCTACACCGTGGAAATTAATCCTTATCTTCTCCAGCTAAAAGACTTGAGCGAACGTGGTCAAACACTACGGGGGTATCTTTGACTACGATCTAAAGAAAGAGCGTTTAGAGGAGGTTCTCCGCGAACTTGAAGATCCAGCAATTTGGAATGATCAAAATCGTGCCCAAGCGATGGCGAAAGAAAAAGGTGAGCTCGAAAACGTTTTAAATGTTTTAGATGGTTTAGCAACACAACTTGATGATGCACAAGCGATGCTTGATCTTGCTGTAGAAGCGGATGAAGAAGAAATGCTTGCAGATGTTCAAGCAGAACTTGATTCAGCTGAGGCTGAACTGGCTAAACTTGAATTCAGACGTATGTTTAGTAATCCAATGGATCCAAATCCTTGCTATGTCGAAATTCAAGCGGGGTCAGGTGGTACTGAAGCTCAAGATTGGGCATCTATGCTATTACGTATGTACTTACGTTGGATTGAGCGTCATGGCTTTAAAGCGGAGTTAATGGAAGAATCTGACGGTGATGTGGCTGGGATTAAATCGGCAACAATTCGTGTAGAAGGCGAATATGCTTATGGTTGGTTACGTACTGAATCAGGTGTACATCGCTTAGTTCGTAAATCACCTTTTGACTCAGGCAACCGTCGTCACACTTCATTCTCAGCGGTTTTTGTGTCTCCAGAAATTGATGACAACATTGAAATTGAGATCAATCCAGCAGATGTCCGTACGGATACATACCGCGCTTCAGGTGCAGGTGGTCAGCACATTAACAAAACAGATTCTGCCGTGCGTTTAACCCATGCACCAACTGGAATTGTGGTGGCTTGTCAGAACCAGCGTTCACAACACGCTAACCGTGATCATGCTTGGAAACAGCTTCGTGCTAAATTGTACGAATTGGAAATGAATAAGCGTAATGAAGCAGCTCAAGCACTAGAAGATTCTAAATCGGATATTGGGTGGGGGAGCCAAATTCGATCTTATGTGTTGGATGATTCACGTATTAAGGACTTACGTACTGGCGTTGAAAATTCAAATACGGGTGCCGTGTTAGATGGTGATCTTGATAAATTTATTGAAGCTAGTTTGAAACAAGGGCTTTAATATTTTTTTAAAAAAAGGCAGGGCAAAAGCCCTGCCTTTTTCGTTCTAGCACGAAGCTTGCTAGATTAAATCAGTTCAATGTTAGAATCAGAATTATTCGGCACAGTCATTCATAAACTCGATTTGTTAAATATCGTAATAATTCGATATTAATATCTATATAAATCGATATAATGAGTTCAGCACAGTGCAGATCATTAACTTGAGTGAAATGAGATGGATACTGAAGCAATTTTCAAAGCCTTATCGAACCCGATACGCCGCCAAATTTTACAATGTTTAAAAGATCCAGAGCGCTTTATTCCACAAGATGAGTGCGTGCAAGATTTTAGTCGTGGCGTATGTGCAGGACAGATTGAAAAAATTGCAGATGTATCTCAGTCAACCATGTCTAATCATTTATCTGTTTTACAACAAGCAGGTTTGGTTCATGTTACTAAGCATGGTCAATGGTCTTATTTTTCTCGTAATGAAGCACTGATAAAAAGTTTTGCAGAACACCTTCAACAATCACTCTAACGATAATGAGTGAAGAGGATAGATGAATGACTGATTTTAGTAGCCCAGTAGTCTTTGGTGAATTAAAGCTCAAAAATCGCGTGGTTATGGCACCTTTAACGCGTAGTCGTGCGACAGATGATCGTGTACCAACAGAAATGATGGCTGAGTATTATGCGCAACGTGCAAGTAGTGGATTAATTATCTCAGAAGCGACCGTAATTTCTGAGGAGGCGAATGGCTATTTAAATACGCCAGGATTATTCACTGATGCTCAAGTGGAAGGGTGGAAGAAAGTAACCCAAGCTGTTCATGACAAAGATGGCTTAATTGTCGCTCAGCTTTGGCATGTTGGACGTGTGTCACATCCAGATTTACTGAAGGGTGATATACCCGTTTCGGCGAGTGCTGTTCAACAAGCCGGACATGTCAGTTTGTTGCGTCCGAAACGTCCTTATGTCTTGCCACGTCCATTAGAAATTTCTGAAATTCACGCGATTACAGCGCAATATAAACAAGCAGCAATTCGTGCTAAAGAGGCAGGATTTGATGGTGTGGAATTGCATGCGGCGAATGGTTATTTAATTGATCAATTCTTGCAATCGAAAACCAATCAGCGTGAAGATGAATATGGCGGCTCGGTGGAAAATCGTGCGCGTTTCTTGTTAGAAGTCGTGGATGAGCTAATTGAAGTTTGGGGTGCTGGTCGAGTAGGTGTACATTTAGCTCCTCGTGGTGATGAACACGATATGGGTGATGATGATCCACGTGAAACTTTTGGTTATGTGTTAGAACAACTCGGTCAAAGACACATTGCATTTTTCTTTACACGTGAATATTTGGCAGAAGACAGTATTAGTCAAGAATTAAAAGCGCGTGGACAAGGTATTCCTTTTATTGCCAATATGCGTTTAAGTCGAGAGGATGCTTTACAACTTCTCACTTCAGGTCAAGCTGATGCAGTGTCTTTTGGTAAAGATTATATCGCCAATCCTGATTTATATGAGCGTTTGGTACAGAATGCTCCTTTGAATGAATTAAAGTTAGAAAATATGATCGGGACGAATGTGGCTGAAGGCTATATCGATTATCCTTTTTTACAAGGAAATTGAAATTTAAGATAAGTATTTGAACCGAAAAAATTCGCAGGGTATGATCTCAACTTCGTGGTCATGCCCTATTTTGTTAAGAAAGCTCGAGGTCTTACGTTTTGACAACTCCATTTTGGTATAACGCAGCATTGGCTTTATTAAAGCCAATTTATAAATGGCGTATAAAAAAGCGAGCAGACAATATTGAGCAATTTCATCAAGAGTGCTTAGAGCGCTTCGGTCCGTTTCAATCTCCAAAAAATCTTAATGCGATATGGTTTCATGTGGTTTCAGTTGGAGAAACCAATGCTGCACAACCTCTGATAGAACATTATTTAAAGCTTGGGTATGCTGTGTTGGTTACGAATACCACCAAAACAGGTCAGGCACGAGCTAAATCCTTATTTGCAAAAGTACCATATGTAGATCTTTTTCAAGCAGTATATTTACCTGCAGATCAAAAAAAATTAGTCAGTGCTTTTTTAAAAAAATATCAACCTAAAATGTTGGTTTTGGTTGAAACGGAACTATGGCCCAATTTAATTGATCAGGCGAAAATTAGTAAAATACCCACTTTTTTGGTGAACGCACGTTTATCTAAAAAGTCAGCAAAAGGATACGCCAAAGTACCAAGTATTACTCAGCCTATGCTCAGCGGTCTGACTCAACTTTTGGCTCAAGATGAAGCTTCACTGAATCGATTTAGGGCTTTAGGTGCTGCTACAGCGCATAGTCAAACAGTGGGTAGTATTAAGTTTGATATTCATGCGCCCGAAGAAATGCTATTGAAAGCGCAACAAATTCATCAAGATTGGGATTTGCAAGCACGCCAAATTATTACGATTGCAAGCACACATCATCCTGAAGAGAAAAATCTGTTATCTAAGTTTAAAGATTATTTAAATGATCATCCTGCCGTCTTGCTGATTATTGTACCGCGTCATCCAGAACGTTTTTATGAAGTTGCACAAGCCATTCAAAGTCATGAGTTAAAAATGCATCGACGTAGTTTAGGTGAAATCATTGAGGCTGATACACAAGTTTATCTTGCTGATAGTATGGGTGAAATGTGGATTTGGTATGCATTGAGCCAAGCAAGTTTTGTGGGTGGATCATTAAATGAACCTGGCGGTGGGCATAATATCTTAGAGCCAATATCACTCAATGTCCCGACTGTGATTGGACCGAACTACTTTAACTTTCAAACCATTGTCGATGAATTTGTGGAAGAAAAAGGGATTCTAATCGGTCAAACTACGGAAGAGGTGGTGAATCATCTTATTCAGTGCTTATCTCAGGATGAAACGATTTTAGCAGTACAAAATCAGGCTCAAAAGATCATGCAACGGAATACAGGGTCATTGCAAAAACATATTCATGTCCTGAATCAATACCTTTAGTTTTTAAGTATATGAATATTGTATTGCTTGATCCTGCATCAGCACAGGATGACCTCTGGACGATTCAATCTGCACGCCAAATTGAGCATCTGAAGCATCAACTTGATATTAAAATTGGAGATACTTTAAAGGTTGGTATTAGAGGTGCTGGTCGATATACAGCTGAGGTCATAGAAATTTCTGAAAGGGAAATCTTAATTCAGCCACTTTATGAAGAGCCTGTACCGAAGAAATTACCTGTAACGTTAATCGTTGCTATGCCTAGACCGAAAGTATTGAGACGATTGATTCAAGATGCTGTAACTTTAGGCGTAGAAAAAATCATTTTGCTGCACAGCTATCGGGTCGATAAAAGCTATTGGCAAACACCATTTTTACAGCAAATTGATCACTATGTTCAACTGGGCTTAGAACAAGCGGGTGATACATTTCCACCTGAAATCGAAATATATAAACGCTTTAAACCTTTTGTGGAAGATATTCTTCCTCAAATGATTTCCGTTGAACGACCAGCTTATGTAGCACATCCTTATGCAACCCACAGTATGCCTCATGCGATTGAGCACCCGTGCACGATATTGATTGGGCCTGAAGGTGGTTATATTCCTTATGAGATTGATTTACTCAAAAAAAACGGCTGCCAAGCTGTCAGCTTAGGCAACCGAATTATCCGTACTGAGACGGTGATTCCTTATGTGTTAGGTCGTCTGTTTAGCACGTGGTGATTCATCTTCTTGTGAAGAATCTCCGCGATAGACTTTAACTTCTTGAACTGGATATGGAATCGAAATTTCATGTTCAGCAAAAGCTTGAATTACTTTTTCTTGCACTAAACTGATAGATGTAGATGTCGCAGTTTCACCCGTATTCACCCACCAACGTACAGTGAGGTTGATTGAGAAATCAGCTAAGGCAGAGACATTCACGCTAAATCCGGGTTGACTGAGAATCTGTTGATCGCGGTCTAAAATACTTAAAATAATATCTTTCGCTTTTTGAACATTATCTTCATAACCAATACCAACCACGAATTCACAACGACGACGTGGATATGCCGTATTGACGGTCACTGCATTGGTATAGACCGTTGCATTGGGAATGACGATACGACGACCATCAGGTGAACGTAAGTAGGTTGCACGAATTTGAATATCTTCAACGGTCCCTTCTAAACCATTCACAATAATATCGTCGCCAATTTTGAAGGGTTCACCGAGTAGAATTAAGATACCAGAGAGCAGGTTTTGAAAAATATCTTTAAATGCAAAACCAATTGCGACAGATCCGATCCCCAGTGCACTCATCAGCTGTCCAGGTGTAAACCCTGGAATTGCAATAACCATCGCGATTAAGAAGCCAAAGAAAATAATAAAAGAGCTACCGACGCGGTTGAGGACGAGCACTAAATTTTGTTTGGTATATGAACGCTCTGAAAGTGCTTTTCTGACAAATAATTTGAACAGCTTAGACAACAACCAAAATAAGGTAAATACAATCAAAGCAATACAGATATAAGGGATTCGTTCCCAAAAGCCATCCATGATTTTATCAATGGTGGTATATGCATCATTGTATTTCGCAGTATGTGCAATGACGGTTTGAGCCGTTTTCTCACTTGCATCTTGTAGAAGTTGAGTCGTACCTTGAGCCACCTGACTCAAAGAATTTTGTTGTTCAGCCACGAGTGTTCCAAATGTATTGAATGTTTACATTTTGCCTGAAAATACAGTGAATAAAAATCACGTTCTCAAGTTTTATCATCATTTATATTCATTGAATAAACTGAAAATAACAAAAAAAATTGTATGTTTTTATAAACATTCAGCACCTTGTCCAACAAAAAAATCGAAATGGTATTTATTGATAAAAAAATGGAGTTTTTTGACAACGACAGATTTTACTTGCTTAGGAATGATGATCAGCAATGATTCGGATCATTGATTGTTAGATATTTTAGGTTGTTCAATTGGCAAGAAGATACGGATAACTTTTGAAATAAATGAATGCTCAGTCTACGACCAAAGCATGATTGTTTGAAATTTTAAAGTATAGTCATACTCAAGATATAAGACAAAAAATGATCAGTATGATCAAGACAACTCTCGAGATGAGAAACATAAATCAAGGATGCGAATTATGAATGAAATATATCCAGTACCCGAAGTTTTTAAAAAAACTGCACGAACCAATGAAGAGCAATATTTCGAGCGGTATAAAGCATCTATTGAAAACCCCGAAGCGTTTTGGACCGAAGCAGCCAAGAAACTAGACTGGATTAAGCCTTTTACACAAGTCAAAAATACCAACTTTGATAAAGAGAATTACAAAGTTGAATGGTTTGCAGATGGCCAATTAAATGTCAGTGAAAACTGTCTCGATCGACATTTAAAAGAACACCCACATAAACCTGCGATTATTTGGGAAGGTGATCATCCATCACGCCATAAAATTATTTCATTTGAAGAATTACACGATGAAGTTTGTCGTTTTGCCAATGTTCTCAAGAAGCATGGCGTGACTAAAGGCGACCGTGTTGTTCTGTATATGCCAATGGTCCCTGAAGCAGCCATTGCGATGTTGGCATGTACGCGTATTGGTGCGGTACATTGCGTGGTGTTTGGAGGTTTTTCACCAGATTCTTTAGCAAGTCGTATTGATGATAGCCAAGCAAAAGTCATCATTACAGCAGACTCGGGCATGCGTGGTGGAAAGCCAATTCCACTGAAAGAAAACGTTGATGCAGCGATGGAGCTTGACGGGACGAGTTCTGTACAAAATGTCATTGTGGTACATCGTACTGGTAACCCAATCACGATGCATGAAGGGCGTGACCTGTGGTATCACATGGAAATCATGACAGTCACAGATATCTGTCCACCTGAACCAATGAATTCAGAGGATCCGTTGTTTATTTTATATACTTCAGGCTCAACGGGTAAACCTAAAGGTGTGCTACATACTACAGGCGGTTATCTGACTTACGCGAACTTTACCTTTAGGGAAGTATTTGATTTAAAACAAGACGATATTTTCTGGTGTACCGCTGACGTCGGTTGGATTACTGGTCATTCTTATGTGTTGTATGGTCCGCTTTCAAATGGGACGACAACATTGATGTTTGAGGGTGTTCCACAATACCCAACTTGGGCACGCACAGGACATATTGTAGATAAGCACAACGTCACAATTTTATATACGGCACCAACGGCGATCCGAGCGATGATGCGTGAAGGTGATGCATTTATCCGTGAAAGTGACCGTAGTAGCTTACGCTTGTTGGGCTCCGTCGGTGAGCCAATTAATCCTGAAGCTTGGAACTGGTACTACACCGTAGTTGGTGAAAGTCGTTGTCCAATTGTAGATACATGGTGGCAAACTGAAACAGGTGGCTTCATGATTTCGCCTTTACCGGGCGCAACTGCACTTAAACCTGGTTCTGCAACACGCCCATTCTTTGGTGTACAACCTGCTTTGGTTGATGCTGATGGTAAAGAGCTAGAAGGAGAGGCTGAAGGTAATTTGGTGATCAAAGATTCTTGGCCAGGACAAATGCGTACCATTTGGGGTGATCCAGATCGTTTTATCGAGGCATATTTCTCAACTTATCCAGGGAATTATTTCACGGGAGATGGTGCACGCCGTGATAAAGATGGTTATTACTGGATTACGGGGCGAGTGGATGATGTTCTGAACGTTTCGGGACACCGCTTGGGGACTGCAGAAATTGAAAGTGCATTGGTTGCACATGAACATGTTGCAGAAGCAGCCGTTGTGGGTATGCCACATGACATCAAAGGTCAAGGGATTGCAGCCTATGTAACTTTACAGGCAGATACGCCAGAGTCAGAAGAGCTCAGGAAAGAGCTAGTAGGTTGGGTAAGAAAAGTTTTAGGACCTGTGGCTACACCAGATGCAATTTATTGGGCGCCAGCATTACCAAAAACACGTTCAGGCAAGATTATGCGCCGAATTTTGAGAAAAATTGCCGCTAATGAGCTAGATAGTTTGGGAGATACCTCAACTTTGGCAGATCCACAAGTCGTGGATCAATTAATTGCTGAAGTGAAATCACAGCAGTAATCCCGATTAAACAGACGAAGTCATGTTTTAAATACCGTTAGTTCAACTAGCGGTATTTTTAGTTCAGTGATAAGAAAAGCAGGCATTGTGATAAGTCAAATCATGTTGATCTGCTAAGCTTATCAGCAGATGCGATACGGAATATAAAAATGAATTCTCCCCTAAATTTTAACCCTGAAACGCCACTTGAGACTGCGCAAATACTTGCATCTGAGTTTGCGAAGACCGCAGCAGAACGCGACAAACAGGGTGGAAATCCAAAGGCTCAGCGAGATCTAATTCGACAAAGTGGTTTATTGTCTTTATCTATTCCAAAAGAATTTGGTGGGCAAGGTGCAACTTGGAGCACGATTTTTAAAACCATTCAAACCATTGCTCAAGTCGATAGTTCGCTTGCGCATGTATATGGCTTTCATCATTTGCTTATAGCGACGGTACAACTTTTTGCACAGCCAGCTCAATATGGAGATTGGTTTAGACAAACCGCCAAACACAACTTATTTTGGGGTAATACGTTAAATCCATTAGATCGTAGAACAACCGCGAAACAAGTTTCTGATGAAGAATTTATCTTCCATGGTGATAAAAGTTTTTGTTCAGGATCAATTGATTCAGATATTTTGCTCTGTTCGGGATTTAATGAAGATGGAAAGTTACTGATTGGCGTGATTCCAACAGCACGAGAGGGCGTGAGCTTTCTTGGAGATTGGAATAATATGGGGCAACGTCAAACGGATAGTGGTACCAGTCATTTTGAACAGGTCAAAATTCGCAAGGATGAATTGCTCCTCAATCCCGGTCCTTTAAGTACACCTTATTCAAGTTTGAGACCGCTAATTGCTCAACTGATTTTCGTGCATTTATTTTTAGGTGTTGCTGAGGGAGCGTTCAATGTTGCGAAAGAGACAGTTCAAACACAAAAAGCTTGGTCGAAATCACTGGTTGAACAAGCGGTGAATGATCCATTTACCCAGAAGCATTTCGCCGAATTTTATGTGCAACTTGAAGGTGTGCGCTTGCTCGCGGAAAAAGCGATCAATACATTACAAAAGGCGTGGGATGAAGGGGAAACATTAACTGCGGAGCAACGTGGTGAAGCCTCAATTGCAATCGCTACCGCCAAAATCGCAGCGACTCATACTTCACTTTATGTGACACAAAATATTTTTCAAGTGATGGGTGCACGCGCGACTACTGCAAAACTGAATTTAGATCGATTCTGGCGTAATGTACGAACCCAAACCCTGCATGATCCAATTGATTATAAATATCAGGAAGTCGGAGAGTGGGCATTAACTGGAAAAGTTCCAGAACCGAGTTTCTACTCTTAGATCCAATGGATTATGAAAAAGCCTCCATCGTAGAGGCTTTTATTTATTTTTGGTGAATATTTTCTAAAGTATCGACAAGCGTACGTGTCATCTGATCAATTTCGTAATTGACTTGATCGCCGACTTGAACATATTTCCATGTGGTTAAGCGTAAAGTTTCTGGAATAAGATCGATTGAGATTTGATTGTTTGCACGATCAACTCGATTGACTGTCAAACTGCAGCCATTTAAACCGATAAAGCCCTTTAAGAAGAAATATTTGATATTGCCATTTGGAATTTCAAGGTCGATATGAAACGTTTCACCATTTTTGGTTAAATGCTTTACGGTTGCAGTGCCTTCAATATGACCATATAAATTATGCCCACCATTCTCAGCACCTACTTTAGCGGAGCGTTCAATGTTGACCTCATCACCGACGTTGAGTTGACCTAAAGTGGTTAATTCAAGTGTCAGATTTGAAACATCAAAATGCACTTGACCAACGATCAGATCAATTTGTGTAGCGGTTAAGCAAACACCATTAATCGCAACACTGGCGCCGATAAATACATCATGAAAAAGATTGAGCTCATTAGAAATCACAAAAGTCCGATATCCCTCTTTATGCTGTATATCTAATACTTTTTCTAACCCTTGCACGATACCTGTATACATAATAAACCTTTGCCTAAAAATAAATCTTAATTGCTTTTAATCCTACCTGAGATCGTAGCGATGATCATCTTACGCAGATCAATTGGTTCTAGGTAAAAAGAAGGTCAATAAGCCCAGTAGTGGTAAGTATGAGCTAAAGTGAAAGACCCAACGAATACCTTGATGATCTGCCACATAGCCCAAAGCTGCTGCCGCGATACCGCTGATCCCAAACATCAAACCAAACATCAAACCAGAGACCATGCCGACACGACCTGGCATCGCTTCTTGTGCATATACAACCATTGCTGAAAATGCGGAAGACATAATCAATCCAGCAAGAATCGCAAAGATACACGTCCACATCAAATTCACATGTGGCATGAGTAATGCAAAGGGTGCCATGCCAATGAAGGAAATCCAAATGACAGCTTTACGACCTATTTTGTCACCGATAGGGCCGCCAGCAAAAGTACCGATTGCGACTGCGGCTAAAAAAGCAAATAAATAAAGCTGAGCTTGTTGAATACTGACCTGAAACTTTTCGATCAAATAGAAGGTATAGTAATTTCCAATACTTGCAATGTACGTGAATTTTGCAAACATTAACGCACAGATAATCACAATTCCCTGTACAAGTTTAGAACCTTTCAACGGTGTTGATTGCTTGGCTTTTACTGCTGAAGCAGCTTGAACACCATATTGAATGGTCCATCGACTGATTCTGTAAAGCAGATAAATAGCGAAAATGGCAAATATCATGAGCCAAGCAACTGAGGCTTGACCGTTCGGTACAATGATTGCTGCGGCCAACAGTGGCCCAACGGCAGAGCCGCTATTACCACCCACTTGAAAAGCGGATTGAGCAGTTCCGAAGCGACCACCTGATGCTGTTCTCGCTACTCGTGAGGCTTCTGGGTGAAAGGCGGATGAGCCCACACCAATGAGTGCTGCTGAAATCAGTAAGACTGGAAAAGTCCATGCAAATGCCAGCAGAACGATACCTAGCAGTGTAACACACATACCCAAAGGGAGGAGGTAGGGCTTAGGATGCTTATCAGTGTAGAGTCCAACCCAAGGTTGTAGAATTGATGCAGTCATTTGATAGACCAAAGAAATAATCCCAATTTGGGTAAAACTCAAGTCAAAATTGAGTTTCAGCATGGGATAAATGGCAGGTAAGCAAGACTGGATCAGATCATGTAATCCATGCGCTAATGCAATAGCGAAAATAATATGAACCGCCATTTTATTCGCTGAAGTACCAGAGGAATTGTTTGAATGTTCTATTGATTGAATTGAACCCATAAGGCTGTGCTGTCTTCATTTTTGAGGTGATTATAACCGTGTAACAGCGGAACAATGTACGATTTATTCAATTTTCGATGTACTGTTGCTGATCAGATTATATGAATTATCCAATAAAAAGCCCCCAAGCCGAGCCTTGGGGGGTAAGTTGCTACTGCATGACGCTATTATTATAGTTATCAGGGTCAAAACAAGACTGAACAAAGCGCTGATTTCATTCAGATCGTTGTTAATTAATCGAAGACCAATTAAGCTGATTTAGCGGTGATGTGTTGTTGCTGTTCAGCTTCGAGTTTTCGAACTAAAGGCAGTACTTTTTCACCAAAATATTCAACTTCTTCTATAAAATGTAAGAAGCCAGATAAGATCAGATCCACACCAACTGATTTTAATTCAACGATACGTTCAGCAATTTGTTGCGGTGTACCGATGAGATTTGTTCTGAACCCGTCGTTGTATTGGACAAGATCTTCAAATGTTGATTTTGCCCAGTTACCTTCACCTTCTTGAGTTGCGGCACCTGCTTCACGAGTTGCATCACCAAAAGCATTGACTGCTTCTACATTTGCATTGTCAATGATTTCTTGAAGTACAGCTTTTGCTTCCTCTTCAGTATCACGAGCAATGATAAAGGCATTCACCCCAATTTTGACTTGATGGTGATTCAGCTTGGCTTTTTCACGGATGTCATCAATCTGCTTTTTAATTTCAGCAGGCGTGTTTCCATTGGTGAAATACCAATCAGAAACACGAGATGCCATATCACGTGCGGCACGCGAGCTACCCCCTTGGAAAATTTCAATATGTGGGCTTTGAACAGGTTTTGGCTTCAAGGTGTAGTCTTTAAATTGATAATATTTTCCATCAAAACTAAAGTTATCCTGCGTCCAAATGCCTTTTAAGCTACGAATAAACTCCTCTGAACGTGCATATCGTTGATCGTGTTCAGGCCATTCTTCACCGATGGCATCAAATTCACCACGGAACCATCCGCTCACAACATTAATAGCGATACGACCATTGGTTAAATGATCAATTGTCGCGAGCTGTTTAGCCGCCAGCGCGGGTTTCCAAGGGCCTGGTAAAATTGCTGCGATTACACGTAACTTTTCAGTTTTTGCCAATAAGCCATGACTAAAGCTTACAGATTCATGCTGATTCTCCGCACCGTATCCTGCCGTGAATCGAATCTGTGTCAAAGCATATTCAAATCCACTTTTTTCAGCAGCTTGCGCGAGTCGAACATTGTAGTCGTAGCACCAGTCTGTTCGTTGTTCAACATTACTGACGACAAGACCACCACTGACATTTGGAACCCAATAGGCAAATTTAATCGCTTGTTTTCCTGCATTAGACATGGCTTATACCCTCATTGATTCAATTATATTTATGCCACTTCAATTTTTGGGGCAGCATTATTCTTGTGATGCAAGCGTGACTCTGCTGCATCTAAACTTGGTACTGCTGCTGAAGGTAATACTTCTTCTTGTTCAATTTGTTTGTTAATGCCCAAGTTTTGATTGGCTTGTTGGGTTTTATCTTTCACAACCTCAGCACGTTTACCTTTGGCTGGTGCCCACTCTAAAATTGGTAAAGCACGAGCAATGGCTAAGGTAATGCGCGCACGTAATAGTTCACTGTGAATGGTGTATTCAGGCGTAAAATCACGATCAGTTGCATAAACGCCAATTGGCAAAGTCTGTGCTTGGAAGAAGCTAAATAAAGGACGCAATTGATGCTCAAGTACTAAGGCATGGCGATCACTGCCCCCTGATGCAGCTAGTAATACAGGCACATCTACCAGCGCAGTTTGTTCTACAAAGTCAAAGAAATGTTTAAATAAACCTGTGAAAGATGCGCGATATACGGGCGTTCCCACAATCAATGCATCCGCGGCTTCAACAGCAGCAAGATCATCTTGAACACGTTGCGGCAGCTGATTGCGATAAATGGCACCACCTAATAAATGACCGATTTCGCTAAATTTAATAAAATGCACATGAATTGGTGTTGCTTCACCTAACTCATCCAAAATCGCTTGAACAAGCGCTTCAGTTTTTGAAGGATTATTTAGACCGCCAGAGACAGCAACGATATTTAAGGGTTTTTGTTGAGCAGTAGACATAGTACAAACCTAAAAATTTAAAATTAATCTCGGATGCACTATTTATGTGGATTAATGCTTATTCTGTAAAATAAGCAAAATAATAATAAATATCATTTTTGCGTATATAGCGGGAATTTAATCTTCTTGAGATATAAATTAGTGATAAATAACTGAATAAACTTATATTTATGATTATGAATAAGCTATTTCAGTATTTGAATAAATTTTATATTTAAAAGTGATGTGCTTATCTAATTTTCAAAATTACATAAAAAAATCGCGTTTGTAAGATTTAGCCCGACATTTTCTGCAAAAATTCGTTAATATTTATATATCCTTAACAGCTATAGCACAGTTAGTATATTGATTGTGTTTGAGATCTCTCGCCTCGCTTATGAATATTTTAATCGTTGATGATCATCCACTGTTTCGTCATGCTTTAATTCAAGCAGTTCGTTACAGCTTACCGCAAGCCCAAATCCATGAAACAGCTGCTGTTAATGAATTTTATGAACGTTTAGAAAAAGGTCCTGAACCAGATTTAGTACTTTTAGATTTGAATCTTCCAGGTGCATCAGGCTTCTCAGCGTTGGTGCATGTGCGTGCACAGTATCCATCGTTACCAATTATTGTCGTATCGGCGCATGAAGAAGTTTCAATTATTCAACGCTCGATTGCACATGGTGCAATGGGCTATATTCCAAAATCAGCGCATCCAAGTCACATTGGTGAAGCGATTCGTCAGGTATTAGAAGGGGATATGTGGTTACCGCCAAATCTGCCTGCGAATTTAAACTTTGATCCACGTGCTGCAGATGAAACAGCTTTAGCAGAACGTATTCAATCTCTAACACCACAACAATTCCGAGTGTTAATGATGGTTGCGGAAGGTTTGTTGAATAAACAGATCGCATACGAACTTGATGTTTCTGAAGCAACGATTAAAGCGCATGTGACCGCGATTTTCCGTAAATTAGGCGTTCAAAATCGTACTCAGGCTGTATTAGCGATTAATGCATTAAACATCGAAGAAAAACGCGTTTAATTGATTCTTAGATTTGAAAAAGAGACCTAATCAAAGGTCTTTTTTTCGATGTGTATCTACTTTAGGCTAAACAGTCCTGTTTAGGTGTCAACTCATTACAATATAGAGGATTGAGTGCACATTGAAGTTCATCAATTTGATCTTGTGTTACATAGCCCTTGCGTTTTAAATATTCTGCAACGCGATCATCTCTAAGACTTAAAAAAGCGGCATCATAAACTTTCAGATCAACAAAGAGTGCAGCCGTTTCAAGTCCATTAAAACGATCTAAAAACACCTCATTGCCATACATGAGAAAAATATGATCGAAATCTGCATATGCATCGATGCCTAATTGTTCTGCGAGTGCAAGCGGCGGTGTTTTGATAAAGAGTAAATCTGAAATTTCATCAAACTGCGTGGTATCAAGCATATTTTCACCAGTTTTCACTTTACCAAGCCAAGCTTTAAAGACCAAAACGGCACCACCACGCAACAACATACTCCACACTTGATGACGCGTATGTTCATCTAAATCTCGGCATTCTGATGCTAAACGTTGAATAAGTTGATTTTCTTGTTGTGCCAATTTATCAAATAAACCTAAGCCTTGAGGGTGATAAGCTGCTGGTGTAAATACATCAAATTTTAATTGTTCAAAAACCTGTAAAGCCAAAGGTACTGCAGTTTGGTAAATCTGTTCCAAGGCACGTACATGTACATTTTTTAAGGATGTAGATGGAAAAATTTCTTGCCACTTGATTTCAGGCAAAATTGCATTGGCACCATATTGGCGATGAAATTCGTGATTACGATCTAAACCATGTGGCATAGCTTCTGAAATGTTCATTGCAAGACTCCATTTGATACTTTTATTCTCGAGAAAATTTGAGGCACTTTGATTGCTTTAATCGAAAGAAGATGTGCTGATGGCTAGATTTAGAATTATGTTGATTGCAATAAGAATAAGACTAAAGTATTAATTTTTATTTGATGAGTAAATTTGTCATCTAAAAACATGATGTTAGTAAACTTGTAACTATTTGTTTTAAATACTTTTTCAACTTTTGATGTGTTTTGCCATAGAAAATCAGACTTTGATTTTTTTGGTCAATCGCCAACGCTCTCTTTAGCTTTATTTTGTTCTCTTTTGCCACCTGTGAAGCTGAGGACTGCCAATCATTGTAAAGTACAGTGTCAATATGTATAAAAATCACCCAGCTCTTCTTGGAAAAACTGGGTGATGAATGTATCAAAATATAACTATTCAAATCTTATTTTGAAATTTTTAAACCTGATAACCATGAACGTAGTGAGGCAGGTTTGAGAGGTTTTTTCAGTAGGACAATATTCAGCTCTTTGAGTCGTTGAGGAAGCTCAGGATCTGAATCAGCTGTAATCAATGCCACAGGTACATTTTCTTGACGATAGTCTACAATAAAATCTAATCCTATTTTATTTGAATTCAGGTGTTGATCGACCAACCAAACTTGAATGTTCTCTTGTTGAATAATCTCAAGCGCTTGTTCAGGTTCTGTGGCTTTAAACACTTGATAACCCCATTTAGTAAGCAAAGTTGCCATGCCTTCTAAAATAGTTTCATCATTGTCTAAACATAAAATTTTATACGCTGCAGATTTTAATGGTGTGGCTTGAACTGGTGCGGTCACAACCTTTGGTGCATCGATGAGTGGGACTTCAATCATAAAACATGAACCCTTACCCAACTCGGAATACACATGCACAGGATAACCCAACATACTGGTCATTCTCTGAACGATGGCGAGTCCAAGACCTAAACCTTGTTCACCCCATGGCGAGGTATGTCCGCAAC
Source organism: Acinetobacter sp. 24-47-66 (assembly GCF_056779755.1). NCBI lineage: Bacteria > Pseudomonadati > Pseudomonadota > Gammaproteobacteria > Moraxellales > Moraxellaceae > Acinetobacter > Acinetobacter sp. 24-47-66. The sequence continues at coordinate 72,108 of NZ_JBWYIL010000003.1, read as the reverse complement.
GTTCAAACTCTTGGAAGAGTTTAATACGTTGTTGTTCAGCAATCCCTGGACCAGTATCCCAAACACCAATACGAATATGATTCGCTCTTTCTGCTGAACGTAACACCCCAACAATTACACGACCTTTTGCTGTGTATCTTAGGGCATTACTGACAAAGTTTTGAATAATACGGCGAATCCATTGAGGATCTGTATCAATCCAGAACTTCACGTCATGCACTCGGAAGGAGATCGCTCGTTGTGCTGCAATTGATTTAAATTGTAGTTCTAAGTCACTCAATAGGTCATGTAATGGATAGGCTTGTCGTTTAGGTTGTATTGTTCCACCTTCTAAACGTGCAATGTCTAATAATGCAGAAAGCATACTCTCTGCACCATGTAAGGCACGGTCGAGTTGCTGTAGCGTTTTAGCATCTTCTTCATTTTGAATGCTTTGTTCTAATGCCGTACTGAATAACCGTGCAGCGTGCATAGGTTGAAGTAAATCATGACTTGCTGCAGCAATGAATCGACTTTTTGACATATTGGCTTTGTCAGCTTGTTCACGTGCCAATTGTTGTTCTGCCAAGGCATTGGCAAGTTGTTGAGTACGATCTTGAACGCGTCCTTCAAGTAGTGCTTCAGTTTCTCGGAATGCCGTGATATCAGCAAATGTCGTCACGAAGCCACCGCCTTCGATTGGATTTCCTCGCATTTGGATAACACGACCATCTTTTCGAATACGTTCGAACTCATGAGCGCTACCTACTTTCATCCAATGAATACGTTTACGTACGTGCTCTTCAACGGAACCAGGTCCACATTCACCGCGCTCTGCGTTGTATCGGATCAAGTCTGCAATTGGGCAGCCCACATATACCAAATCTTTTGGATAATCGAATAAAACGAGATATTGATTATTCCATGCGACTAAACACATGTTTTCATCGACAACACTTACCCCTTGGGTCATGTGGTCGATCATGGTCATAATTAGATTTTGGTTAAAGCGTTGCCATTGTGATGCTTGATCTAGAATATTAGCGACCTGTCCAAGTGCTAATCCATTGTTAACCATGGCTGTAGTGAGTAGGGTACGTGCCGATGCAGCTCCAATTGTGCCAGCAAGATATTGTTCAGTGAAACGCCACCACATCCCATTGGCACTGCTGTTTTCGTTTAATATCACATTATTGGATAAGCAGAATTGATTAAACGCATGCATGGTCGGACCTTCACCCGTAATCCGTTTGGCAAGCGTGATCAGGTCACCCACTTTTAATCGTGCGACATCATGATGTAAATAATTAACTTCATTTGAGGTTTGTTGCGTTTGTAGGGGTTTTGTTTCGTAATAGAAGAAACTTTCTGCCTGTATTTGCTCAGCAATACTTGGACGATAAATTCGTGAGATCCAGATGTAGAGCACGATATTTAAGCCAAGTGACCAAATTACACCATGTGTTAATGGCGCAAATGATTCAAAACCAAGTAATGCTTCAGGCTTTAATAAGTCAAATCCCAGAGGGCCAAACATCAGAAACGAATAAGTAAATTGATAATATTCATCTGGTAAACTTCTTAAAATTGTTGGTAAGAGCAGTGTGTAACTCCACATCACAAAACCAACGATGAGACCTGCATAGACCCCTTGTTTACTTCCACCACGCCAGTACAACCCCCCAATAAGTGCAGGTGCAAACTGTGCAACAGCACTAAATGCCAAAAGACCAAATACTGACAGCTGATCAATGTCATTAAAGAAATGGAAGAATAAGAATCCAAGTAGCATGACCGCCAAAATACATACGCGACGTGTGAATTTCAGCATTCGAGGTAAACGCTTGTCATGACGAGAAATCCAACCCAAACGCCATAGCGCAGGCATAATCAAGTCGTTACTGAGCATGATTGAGAGTGCGACTGAAGAGACTAAAAGCATACCAGTTGAAGCCGAAAATCCTCCAAGGAATGCTAAGAGCGTCAGCCATTCTTGGTTATAGCTCAAAGGCAGTGACAGCACGGCAACATCAGGGACTGCCATGTATTCTGGTGCAGCATGAAGTGCCCAACTTGCAATCGGAATAATCGCGACAACGGTTAAAATGATGTAAGCGGCAAACCATCTGCGCGCACCACGAATATGTTTTTCATCACGTAATTCAACTACAGCAACATGAAACTGGCGTGGCAAACATATAATCGCTAATGCTGCTAAAAGTGTTTGAATCCAAAAGGTATCTGGCACGCCCATCAGTTGAATTTCATGGAAGGTTTTGGATACGTCTGCGGAAACTTGAATGAGGTTTTCGGGGCGTTCAAATAAAAAGAAAAAAGCGACACAGAGGAGTGCAAATAATTTAACAAAGGATTCAAAAGCGACTGCCAGCATTAAACCGCCATGCTGTTCGGTGTTGGCAATCTGACGTGTACCAAACATCATAGCCAAAATTGCGAGAACCCCTGTAAGTGCAAGAACACCATTGGTGGTCAGATTCATCACTTCTGAATCTTGTTGCAACATCACGGATGCACTGAGTGCAATGGCTCTCAGTTGTAAGGCAAGATAAGGAATGATGGCGATCACGGCTAAAATGGTGACGAGTGAGGCGAGAGGTCCGCTTTTGCCATAACGTGCTGCCACAAAGTCAGCAATTGAGGAAATAGCATGGTGCTGACGTACTCGACCTAAGCGACGCCAAATATCATAACCAAACCAGACAAACAGAAGTGGGCCTAAGTAGATTGGAAGGAAAATGATCCCTTCACGAACAGCAGCACCCGTTGCGCCGTAGAATGTCCAAGACGAACAGTACACGCCTAAGGTCAAACTAAACAATAACATGCGTCCACGTGGGCTGAGCCGACTGGCATGTTTTTCACCAAAAAAGGCGCAAATAAAAAGGATGAGGATGTAGAGGGCGAGTACCCCAATAATCAACCAACTGTTCATAGGACTTACACTTGAGAATCTCGTGTAATGATAACGCATCCATGAACTGTCACGTTCAAATTGATCAAAATTTAGCGACCAAAGTCTAAATTACAACCAATGCAAAATCTTGCTAATTTAAAAATCGGAATAATTTAAATAAAAAAAATGACCTACGGTTGGGTCTCATATGGAGTCTTGTTTATGGATGAGAGACAAGTAGAGCAAATTCTACAGAATCCCAAATTCAAAGAAATGGTCAAAAAGAAAAGCACACTGAGCTGGACATTGACAGGCATTATGCTGTTTGTCTACGTTGGTTTTATGCTTTTAGTTGGCTATAACAAAGAATTTTTATTGTCATCGCTTTCAGGTGGTGTAACCACTTGGGGTATCCCTCTAGGATTAGGCATCATCGTGCTGTCTTTCTTGTTATGTGGTGTGTATTCGTACATTGCCAACAATAAGCTCGATCAATTAAACGAAGAAGCTATGCGCGAAGTTGAAGCCATCACTCACGAGAAGGGACTACACTAAGATGAAATGGAATTCTTTACTCACATTTGCAGGGACTGCAATGTTATCTGGATTGGCATTCGCAGGTCCTGATTTAGGTGCAGCAGAACAACAAGCAACAAATTGGCCTGCGATTATCATGTTCTTGATTTTCGTCGGTGCAACGCTGGGGATTACCAAATGGGCAGCTAAACAAACCACAAACACCAAAGATTTCTATACCGCAGGCGGTGGAATTTCTGGTTTCCAAAATGGTTTAGCCATTGCTGGTGACTATATGTCCGCAGCATCGTTCCTTGGTATTTCTGCGATGGTTTTCCTGTCAGGTTTCGATGGCTTACTCTATTCACTTGGTTTCATGGTAGGTTGGCCTATCGTACTTTTCTTGATAGCAGAGCGTTTGCGTAACTTGGGTAAATACAATTTATCTGACGTTGTATCATTCCGTTTACAAGAAAAACCTGTACGCACACTGGCAGCGTTAAGCTCTCTTGTTGTTGTTGCATTCTACTTGATTGCCCAAATGGTCGGCGCTGGTCAGTTGATCAAGCTTCTGTTTGGCTTGAACTATAACATTGCTGTCGTCATCGTCGGTCTGCTTATGATGGCATACGTTATGTTTGGCGGTATGTTAGCGACAACATGGGTGCAAATCATTAAGGCAGTGATGTTGTTGTCAGGTGCTACCTTCATGGCATTTATGGTGATGAAAGGCGTTGGCTTTAGCTTCACCAATATGTTCGAGCAATCGATTCAAGTCTTCTCTAAAGTACATGATTTAACCTTAGATGATGCAACCAAAATCATGGGACCAGGTAGTCTGGCATCAAACCCAATTGATGCGATTTCTCTTGGTTTAGCATTGATGTTTGGTACAGCTGGTTTACCACATATCCTCATGCGTTTCTTCACAGTAAAAGATGCGAAAGAAGCACGTAAATCAGTTGTTGTTGCAACAGGCTTTATCGGTTACTTCTATCTTTTAACTTTCATCATTGGTTTCGGTGCGATTCTCTATGTATCGAACAACCCACAATTCCTTGATATTGCGAAAATGGCAGTAACTGGCAAGCTAGAGCTTGTTGGTGGTAATAATATGGCTGCGGTTCACTTGTCTGATGCTTTAGGCGGTGACTTGTTCATGGGCTTCATTTCAGCGGTTGCATTTGCCACGATTCTCGCAGTTGTTGCAGGTTTAACGTTGTCAGGTGCTTCAGCAATTTCACATGACTTATATGCGAACGTATTGAAAAAAGGACAAACTACACCTGAATCTGAACTTCGTATGTCTAAAATCGCGACTTTAGGTCTTGCGATCTTTGCGATGATCTTGGGTATCTTGTTCGAGAAACAAAACGTTGCCTTCATGGTAGGTTTAGCATTCTCTGTTGCTGCATGTGCAAACTTCCCAGTGCTTGTACTTTCAATGTTCTGGAAAGGTTTAACAACGCGTGGTGCGGTTGCTGGTGGTGTTGTTGGATTAGTTTTAGCGGTTGTACTCATCGTACTTTCTAAAGCAGTTTGGGTAGATACGCTTGGTATTTCTGATACACCAATTAATCCATATAACGGTCCTGCATTATTTGCGATGCCTTTAGCATTCTTCTTCTGCTGGTTATTCTCTGTGACAGACAATTCTGCACAAGCGCAAGCTGAACGTAAAGCATTTGATGCACAGTTTGTACGCTCACAAACAGGTATTGGTATTTCTGGTGCATCAGACCACTAAGCCATACTGATGATGATAAAAAGCCCCTTTAAGGGGCTTTTTTCTTTACCAAATTTCTATTTTAAATGACATACAATTCATCAACTGTCCGCTATGCTTTCATTCAAACAAAACAATAAAAATAGTTGGAGTTGAGATGAGGTTAATATGCCGCGCGATACGTGATCTGGTACGTTTACCATCCGCTTGTCTACTGATTTTACAGCTGCTGATTTTATTCCTCGCAGTGGTATCAAGTCATGATTTGGCTTATCGCTCCATGACTTGGATTCTCGGTGCTTTAGTCCTTCTTATTATTGCTAAAGTCATCAAAATGACCCCAATTTTTAGTGCTGTAGGTTTATTTGGGGTACTAGGGGCTCTCATTTTTTCTTTCTTGATTCTGATTGGATACCATCAAGCCTATATTCAAATTACAGCGCATGTATTTGAAGTTATCGCGTATACGACAGCGGCTTATGGTTTGGTTCGATATATGTTCGAAGACCGCTATTTGACCAAAGATGAATTATTTGCGGCAGCGGCTGTTTTTACTTTAATTGCATGGAGCTTCGCATTTTTATATAGCATCTGCCAGCTATATGACCCACTGAGTTTTAGCATAACGCCTGAACAATCTGTTCAACATAGTTGGTTAGATTTGTTGTTTCTCAGTTTTAGTATTCAGTCGGCAACAGGTCTTTCAGATATTATGCCCTTGAGTCCGCTGGCGAGACTGATTGCCATGATTCAAATGTTTAGTGGAGTCATGTATCTGGCTTTGATTGTTTCGCGCTTAATTGCACTGCAATACATTGCTCATTTGCCAAAGCATCAGGATGATTAAAACAGAACGTTACATCTTGCTAACGGCATTCATCTGCAAAATCATGAATAATAAGTAATTAGATCAACAAACAGTCTCCGATGCTCTATATTGAGTCGATTTTCTATTCTGTTTTTGATGAAACTAACTCGGCTTTGTATGAGGTTGAGGATAAATGATCTCAATTCATATAGCGTTTTATCCAGTTTGAAGCGTTTCACCGAAAAATAAATATATAGGGGAATTATGTCTTCTCAGCATCCTTCATGGTATTCAAATGTAAATCCACGTGTTTTTATCAGCACGGTACTCATCATTTTTGTATTTTTGGCCACTGTGGTGTTATCTCCTAATGGTTTTGAATTAGTTACTCAGCAACTGAACCAATGGATTACGGATTCTTTTAGTTGGTTCTATGTTTTAGCAGTTGCCATATTTCTGATCGTGCTGGCTTATATCGCAATTTCTGACTACGGCAAAATCAGGCTCGGTCCAGATCATAGCCAACCGAGTTACAGTAATGGCTCTTGGTTTGCAATGCTCTTTACCGCAGGTATGGGGATTGGCTTGATGTTTTTTGGGGTAGCAGAACCTGTAATGCATTATGTCTCTCCGCCAGTCGGTGATGGAGAAACGGTTATGGCAGCGCAGCAAGCGATGCGAGTGACTTTCTTCCACTGGGGACTTCATGCATGGGGGATCTATGCATTGATTGGATTGTCTTTGGCCTATTTTGCTTATCGACATCAATTGCCTTTAAAAGTGCGTTCTGCGCTGTATCCGATCATTGGAAAAAAAATTCATGGTCCAATGGGGGATGCCGTAGACACATTTGCCACGATTGGAACAGTATTTGGTGTGGCGACAACGTTGGGTTTTGGTGTAACGCAAATTAACTCAGGCTTGAATTATTTATTTGATGTTCCTCAATCAGCAAGTACACAAGTGATACTGATTATTATCGTCAGTGCATTGGCATCATTATCCGTTTTTCTAGGTTTAGAAAAAGGAATTAAACGGTTGTCTGAGCTGAATTTAGTATTGGCATTAAGCTTATTACTCTTTGTATTCTTCACGAGTTCTACCATTTATCTTTTGCAAACCACAATTCAGAACATGGGTCAGTATGTTTCTAATCTCTTTACCATGACATTTAATTTATATGCTTATCAACCCAATGGTTGGATTGGTGGTTGGACGATTATGTATTGGGCATGGTGGATCTCATGGTCACCATTTGTCGGGATGTTTATCGCACGTGTGTCTCACGGAAGAACTATTCGAGAGTTTATCGTTGGAGTTATTTTGATTCCTACTGGATTTACACTCATTTGGATGGGCTTTATGGGGAATGCTGCGCTCTTCAGTATTATGCAAGAAGGCAATGAAGCACTGATGCTAGCAGTACAGAAGGATTCTTCCGTTGCATTATTCGAATTTTTAAATAGCTTACCACTCGCTTCAATGATGAGTGTGGTAGCAACATCGCTGGTTATTTTATTCTTTGTCACTTCAGCGGATTCAGGTGCATTAGTTACAGACTATTTGACGGCTAAAGGTGAAGGTTCACCGACATGGCAACGACTCTTTTGGACTGTGCTTATGGCGGTATTGGCAATTGTATTATTATTGGTCGGTGGGCTCGGTGCTTTACAATCTGCAACCATCATGAGTGCATTGCCATTCTCCGTCATTATGCTCTTTATTTGTTGGGGATTACTCAAAGCCTTAAAAGTAGATTTAATTAAAATGAATGCTTTGCAAGAAGCGAGAATTACACCTCGAGCAATTCATCAACCACGGAGTTGGCAAAAACGCTTAGGATTGATTATGCACTATCCTCATTCTAAGGAAGAGGTTGATGTATTTATTGAATCTCAAGTATATCAAGCATTAGAGCAAGTGCAGAAAGAGTTCAAGAGAAGACAGTTTAAGGTTAGTGTAAATCGATTGGGTGAAGGAATAGAGTTGAGGGTAGATCATCATGACGAGTTGAATTTCGTATATCAAGTGATGTCACAAAGAACAACGCCACCGAGCTTTATGCCAGATACAATGGTGAATGAGCAGGATTATTATCAGGCGGAAGTGTTTTTAAGAGAGGGTGGACAGGCCTATGATGTAATGGACTGGACACAAGAAGACTTAATTCAAGATGTCATTGATCAATACGAAAGACATTTACATTTCTTAAGTGTAATTCGTAGCCCTGAGTAAATAGTGAATGATTAAAAAAGGACGCATTATGCGTCCTTTTTTGATTCTGTATCTAATAATTTATTAGAAACGGAATTTAGCATTTAAGCCAACAGTTTCAGTATCACGGCTAGAACCATTTTCAGCGTTAGCATTTACATAACTTGCACCAACAGCTACAGCTGGAGTGATGAAGTAGTTTACGTTAGCACCGATAGCTGAGCTTGGAGTGTCATTAAAGCTTGATTCAGTATAAGAAACGCCTGCGCTTAACTGTGGATTGAAGTAAAGGTCAGATTTTAATTGGTAAAGTGTATCTTCACCGTATACTAAACCAGCTTCAAAGCCGACAGACATATTTGTATCAGTGATGCCGCCTACATATTTAGTACGAGCTGTGATCGCATCTTGATCTTCAGCAATAGTACCTGCTTCAAGTGCTGAGAATACGCTACCGTTGTTGATTGCTTTGAATACATCAAAAGAGTATTGATCAGCAACGCTTGTATAACCTACAGCAACCAAAAAGTTTGGCAGTAACATTGCACCAACTTCTAATGCATAACGATCGCCGTTACCATCTGCTAATTTAGCAACTTGTGGGTGGTTAGATGGATTGGTTGCAGTGAATTCATTTTTAGCATCAGTTTTTGAGTGGCTATATGACGCGCTTGCATATAAAGGAATAAGTTTAGTTGGGATATAAGCTTCAGCTTTTGCACCATAGTTATGTTGCTGAGCTTCAACTTTCTGATTAGCAGCTTTAATATCAGCAGAATATTCACCGAAGTTATAAGCAACAGAAACATTAGATGCTTGATTTAAGAAAGCCGCTTCAGCTAAAGGACCTTTAGTTGAGTCTACATTCTTGAAGTAGTAAGTACCTTGAACAGAACCAGTATAGTTATCATTGTTCAATGAGTCATCAAAGTATTCAGCAGCGCCTTGTACTTCAACTTGATATGCGTGTGCCCCAGTCATTGCTACTAATAAAGCAGTGGCTAAACTAATTTTTTTCATAATAGTTACCAAATAAATGTCGAATGAATATGCAGTAAATATTGTATTGTAACAATGTATTAAGTCAATGATCTTTAAGGTAATAGTCTGCTGGTCTAAATTTATTTTGTGTGTTATGTCTTGATACAAGAAGATTAAGAACATGAATTTTTGAACATTTTATTCAAAAATAACAATGTGATAAGGAGATTTTCAAGGTCGATTAAGCTAAAAAAATTGCATCGAAATTATACAAAAAAAAGATTATTAGAATCGGATAAAACGTATAAAGAAAATGTTAATTTACATGAAATTTAAGATTTTCGTTTAATTTTAACTCATTTGAAAATAAATAATGTGACTTTTTTCACCTACTTGGCTGTAAAGTGTTAGGTCGATTCGGAATTTCAAAGGGTTACGATCTTTGCAATTTAAGTTAATTTTCACATAATTACATGCTCGTTAACTAAGTTTTTTTTTATATTTAAATAAATTGAGTTTTACCTTTTAGATTTACTAAATATTATAGTGGTTATTTCTCTTATATACCCAGCTTTCCCCAAGGCTGGGTTTTTTTTAACTTATATTTATTTGCACCATTATAGTGCATAATTGGGTGTATTCTTTATCAATACTGAGCAAAAAAAAACCTAGTTTTCATAGAAAACTAGGTTTTTTCGCCAAAACTTGAGGGAAATACAGAAATTCTGCTGAGGTATATTTCTATCTCGCCCTAATGTGGGGCATTATGCACCAGCATATTGCACATGTAAATAATATTTTTAAAAAAAGTGTTAAAAATAGACAAAAAAATTGGAAATAATCTGTCAAAATTGAATTAAATGCATTGGTCAAATTGGAACATTGAATTGAAAGGAATCTACGTTGTTGCACTTGTTTTAACGTCTGTTTTTTTATCTGCCTGCCAGGCCTTAGATCATATTAATCCGAGAATAAAAGCATACGATTTAAAAGACGATTCAATGCTGAATAGCAGTGAATCAAAGAATCAGCATCATATTGAGACCCTATTTAATCAGCAAAATATTCAAGGTGTATTTATCACCTATGATGGCAAACACGTTAAAACTTACGGTTCTGATCGAACAAGAGCAAAAGAAAATTTTATCCCTGCATCCACTTTTAAAATAGTGAATGCTTTGATTGGATTAGAACATCATAAATCAACTCGGTATGAAGTGTTTAAATGGGATGGAAATAAACGTTCATTTGATAGTTGGCAACGTGATTTTACGCTTGGTGAAGCCTTACAAGCATCTGTTGTACCTGTGTATCAAGCCTTAGCACACCGTATTGGACCAACATTGATGCAACAGGAATTAAGTCGAATTCAGTATGGAAATGCAAAAGTCGGGGATCAGATAGATCAATTTTGGTTAAAAGGTCCTCTAGAGATTACACCTGAACAACAAGTTAAATTTGTTTATAGATTGGCACAGTTGTCATTGCCGTTTCGTAGAGATGTACAACAAGATGTAAGGGACATGATGTATGTCGAATCACGTGGTGCGAATAAGCTATATGCCAAAAGTGGTTGGGGAATGGATATTGAGCCTCAGGTAGGCTGGTATGTGGGGTTTGTAGAACAAGCCAGCGGTCAAGTCACTGCCTTTGCATTAAATTTAGAAATGAAAAATGGTGATCAAATTCAGCAACGCAAGGAAATCACTTTAGATATTTTAGATCGACTTGGTTTCTTTCATTATTTACGTTAAAAGTCATATAAAAGATAAAAAAAACCCAGCCGATTGGGATGGCTGGGCTGAAAAAGGATGTTCTGTATGTGGGAGAAACATCCGAGGGTAGAACAAAATTCATTAAGCAAATCTGATATGAATCAGTATCTTTGCGATGTAAGCATTATGGTTTAAAGGATGAGGTTTGTATAATGATTAAAAATTATGCGCATGATCTATTTTTTCGATGCTGATTAAGTGATCAAAATAATCATCTGATTTTAATTCAAAAAAAGTAAATACTGCGAAATATATCACTTGTATATTGGTGGAAAAATAATTTAAATATTGAACAAAAAAAATTTACGGCATTACAATAGTGTGATATTTATCACATTGTTTCTTAAATAAAAACTTGTGCTTTAAGTGCTTTTTAAACATGGTTATATTGTAAAATATAACTAAGTTCAAAGAAATTTTATAAATCTTACCGCTTTATACGGTCTTTTATTTTAGAGGTAGTTTGGATGTTAAAATCACATTCCGAGCAAATTGGTCGCCGCCTATTTGTGTTCGTGATGATTATCGTCTTATCTATCCTCTGTATTTCAATCCCATTGGTCATTAGCCATTATCGCGAATATCAGAAATCACAAACAGCATTGATTGAAATTGAAAATCTTCGAGCTGTTGCTGCTCTAGCGAACCGTATTTCACGCGAGCGTGGCCCTGCGAACATGGCAATGTCGAGTTCACAAGAAGAGTTTGAAAAAAATAAACAAGCGCTTATTGAGTATCGCGCGGGAGTAGATGAACAAATTAAGGTCTCGATTCATCGATTAGATCAGTCTGGATATGATGGGTTAGAAGAGTACGTCGCTCAATACCTAAATCCAAAATTAGCGGAAGGTCGCAAACAAGTCGATCACTATATTTCGTTGCCATTTGCAGAGCGTACGCCTGAAGCTTTAGATCAGGCTATTCTTACAATGTTTAATGCGTGGGATAGCAGCCATGATTTACTGAAAAAACTGGTAATGCAGTCTAAAAGTAAAGACAGTTCGATGGGGCATTATTACACCATGATTTTGGTGTTAGCAGATTTGCGTGATCAGGCTGGACGTGTTGCTTCAAATGTAACTGCACATGTGACATTTCAGCAGCCGTTACCAAGTGACAATATTGCACGCGCATTACAAACGCAAAAACAAGTTCGCTATTTGTGGGATTTAGTGAATACCATCCAACCCGAACGCCATCGTACAGCTGAGTTCGCTCGTTTACACCAAGAAGTGAAAACTCAGTTTATTGATCAGGGCTTACCCATCATCATGCGATTAATTGATGAAAGCCGAAAAGGACAACCTTATTTTTTATCAGGGACTGAATTAAGTGTAGCTGTATCTGGTAAATTCTTAACAGTTATCGATTTGCAAGACTATTTGCTCAATAAGAGCGTTGAAATCGCAAAGTCAGAAAAAGACGCGAATCAACTCAACTTTATACTCACGTTGATAGTCTCTTTAATTTCACTATTGGCTGCTTTATTTACGATGATCTATGTTCAACGTAAAGTTATTTCGCCGCTTATCATGGTGAGAGATAAATTAGTTGAATTGTCGTATGCCAATGCTTTGGTCGATAGTCATTTTATTGAAGATCAGCAGAAACAAGTACATTCATTACACGAAGCGATGCAAAAACTTCAGAAAATGTTGCATCAACGTGATGAGTTTGAATTTGAATTAAAGAATATTGCCAATACTGATAAATTAACAGGTGTTTCAAATCGTTTTGCTTTAGAAGCCTATACCAAACTTATGGAGGCTCAGCCCAATAAGTTTACCCAAACGTGTTTGATGATTGTAGATATTGATTATTTTAAACAGGTTAATGATCAATATGGTCATGTGGCAGGGGATCAAGTCATTCAGCAGGTGGCAAATTGTTTAAGTCATAATGTTCGTTCTACGGATTTGGTCGTACGCTTTGGTGGTGATGAATTTTTGGTGTTGATTGAAAATTTAGACCTTGAACATGGTTTACGTGCTGCAGAAAAGATGCGTAAGAGTATTGGTGATATACAATTTACAGATGAGCAAGGTCAATCATTTACGGTTTCGATCAGTGTGGGTGTTGCGGTAGGTGCTGATTCTTGGAAAGCCTTATTTGATAAGGCAGACCAAGCATTATTTAGAGCGAAAGCGCAGGGGCGTAATACTGTTTCAAGCTAAGATTATGTGAATATTGGCAGTAGTCACGTCCTCAATTGTCAGTTAGATTTTTTATTAAATTTGCGTAGGAATTTCCTACTTTTGAAAGCACAAAAGTAGGCAAAATGCTTTTTTTTTGATTGAGGATATATCCTTATATCCTAATCAAACGGGCGACATCCAGGTCGCTTTCATGTGATTGGATTTCAGTTAAAAATTATTTAGGAATGGCTTTATTTAAACTTTGATAAAGTTGTTTTCTAGTCTCTAATATACTTGCTTTATATTCAGCAGTTTTCTCAATTGAAACAGATTCTTTACGAAAACATGTATAGGAATTAAAAGCACCTACAAGTTCACCGTATCTTCTCAATATTTCTTGTTGATCTTTATAGTCATATAAAAGTAAAAGCCCTTCATTTTTACTTAATAGATTAAAGTCATCAAATAGGTTTTCTCGCAGAGGAGAGAGTCTGTCGCTAATTACTTCTTTATCTAATACAGGCTTTTTAATTTCAAAATCAAATATAGCCCAAATTTTTAAAATTAAATGATTTATTTCCTCTATATCAGAAGAAATTTTTGTTAAAAGATTACGATTAAATTCTTTGTTTTCCTTATTTTGTTGTGCCTTCAAATTTGCCTTTTGATTGAAATAAGTAATGATCCCTGTAATGAGCGCACCTAAACCAATTTTAATAGCTGTATCTAATATTTCTAATAAAGTCATAAGAATAAAAAACGGTGAATGAATCACCGTTTTAGCATAATAAATTATTATTTTGAAACCTCCCTAACCCTCCTTTTCAAAGATGAGGAGCATTAATCCGTAAGGGGGGAGATTATTTCAACATTGGCTTCAAGAATCTCGCTGTATGCGAAACCTTATTTTTCGCTACTTCTTCAGGCGTACCTTCGGCAATAATCATACCACCACCTGCACCACCTTCAGGACCTAAGTCCACAATCCAGTCGGCAGTTTTAATGACATCTAAGTTATGCTCAATCACCACAATGGTATTACCCTTATTGCGTAGCTCATGAAGAATATCCAAAAGTTTCGCAATATCGTGGAAATGTAAACCTGTGGTTGGCTCATCAAGCACATACAGTGTTTTACCTGTATCACGCTTCGCCAACTCACGTGCAAGTTTCACACGCTGTGCTTCACCACCTGAAAGCGTGGTTGCCGACTGACCCAAACGGATATAGCCCAAACCAACTTGATGTAAAGTTTCTAAACGACGATGAATCACAGGAATCGCATCAAAGAAATGCATCGCATCTTCAACGGTCATCTCGAGTACGTCAGAAATATTTTTGCCTTTATAGCCGACTTCCAAAGTTTCACGGTTATAACGCTTGCCGTGGCAGGCATCGCATGGCACATACATATCCGGTAAGAAATGCATCGCCACTTTAATCATACCGTCGCCTTCACAGGCTTCACAGCGACCACCTTTCACGTTAAACGAGAAACGACCTGCGGCATAACCACGCGCTTTGGCTTCTGGGGTTTGAGCAAAGAGTTCACGAATTGGCGTAAACAAACCTGTATAAGTGGCAGGGTTGGAACGAGGCGTACGTCCAATTGGGCTTTGGTCAATATCCACGACTTTATCGAGGAATTGTAAGCCATCAATCGAATCAAACTTTTCAGCAGTTAACGTGGTTGCACCGTTCAATTGTGTTGCTGCAAGCGGTAATAAGGTGCGGTTAATGAGGGTTGATTTACCTGAACCCGATACACCCGTCACACAGGTCATCACACCCAATGGAATAGTCAAATCGACATTCTTTAAGTTGTGACCACATGCACCCATCAGCTTAATTTGCTCATCAGGTTTAGGTGGTTGTACACGAACTTTAGGCACTTCAATTTTTAATTTGCCTGACAAGTATTTACCGGTCAAAGAGTCTTCATTGGCTGCCAATTCGTCATAAGTCCCCTCGGCAATGACGTGACCACCATGCACACCTGCACCCGGACCAATATCAATAATATGATCCGCTGCGCGAATGGCATCTTCATCATGCTCAACCACTAAAACGGTATTGCCAAGGTCACGTAAACGAACCAAAGTCTCAAGCAAACGGTCATTATCACGTTGATGCAAACCAATCGATGGTTCATCCAGCACGTACATGACGCCCATTAAGCCAGCACCAATTTGCGAAGCTAAACGAATACGCTGTGCTTCACCGCCTGATAAGGTTTCGGCTGAACGAGATAGACTTAAATAGTTCAAGCCGACTGATACAAGGAAGTGCAAACGCTCACGAATTTCTTTAAAAATCTTATCGGCAATTTCACCTTTGGCGCCTTCAAGATTGAGATCTTGATAATAGCTTTCAGCATCGCCAATCGACATTTTGGTAATTTCGGCAATGGTTTTGTCTTTGACACGCACATGACGTGAAATTTCATTGAGACGTGAACCGCCACAAGCGTCACATGCAGCATTCGATAAATACTGAGCTAAATCATCACGTACATAGTTTGATTCAGTTTCACGGTAACGACGTTCTAAATGTGGTAAAACCCCTTCGAAAGCCATCACACGGTTATGACGGCGACCACGTTCATCGATATAGCTTAAATCAATTTTTTCTTTGCCTGTACCGTAAAGGAATTTCTTTTTGGTATCCGCATCAAGTTCATTCCACGGCGTATCAAGAGAAAAGTCGAAATGTGCAGCGACTTTTTCAATCATGCTGTAATAGTATGGACGCTGACGATCCCAACCACGAATTGCCCCTTGGCTAATGCTGACTTCAGGGTTTGGAATGAGTTTGTCAGAACTAAAATGGCTGCGTGTCCCTAAACCATCACAGACCGGGCAAGCACCAAATGGGTTGTTAAAAGAAAACAGACGAGGTTCTAATTTGGCAACGGCACGGTCACATTCAGGACATGAGTGTTTTGCTGAAAACACACGATCAGATTGTTCGCCTTTCATCCATGACAAAATCGCAATATCACCACCTAAACGCAGTGCGGTTTCAAAACTTTCTGCAATACGGTTGCCTAAGTCATCGCGGACTTTAAAACGGTCGACCACGACTTCAATGGTATGTTTTTTCTTCTTATCCAGTTCAGGCGGTGGATCAATTTCCATGATTTCACCGTCTACACGTGCACGGACGAAACCTTGGCTTTGTAATTGCTCAAATAAATTGGTGTATTCCCCTTTGCGCTCACGTACAACAGGAGCAAGTAACAATAAAGCCGTACCTTCTTCAAGTGCTTTAACCGCATCAACCATTTCCGACACGGTTTGTGCCACCATCGGCAAGTCATGCTCAGGGCAGTAGGGTGTACCCACTCGAGCATACAACAAACGTAAATAGTCATAAATTTCAGTAATCGTACCGACCGTTGAACGTGGGTTATGACTGGTTGATTTCTGCTCGATGGCAATAGCTGGGCTTAAACCTTCAATCGAATCGACTTCAGGTTTTTCCATTTGTGACAGGAATTGGCGTGCATAGGCAGATAAAGATTCCACATAGCGACGTTGACCTTCTGCATATAAGGTGTCGAAAGCCAGTGAAGATTTACCTGAACCTGAAAGTCCCGTAATCACCACGAACTTATCGCGTGGAATATCAAGGTTCACATTTTTTAAGTTATGGGTGCGTGCGCCTCGAATACGGATATGACTTTGGCTCATAAAACATCTCGAAAATATGCTGAGTGAAGGTGATATATGATAGCGATTTAATTTTGTTCAAGCACAAATGAAAAATAAAACACGACAAATTATGTCGGTAAAATTTCATTGAACAGCAAAAGTCCAATGTAAAGTGCTTTGAGAGCTCCTGTAATCTGATTTTAAATAGATGAACAAGACATAATCAATTCGCAAATTTGATGTCATGATGAGCCATAGGATGTTAAATATAAGTGAATTTCGGGTGAATATTGATCAGCAAGCACGTGAATAGTGACGTTCGAAAATAGAGTCCACCTGTTCAAAACATATATGTCTTTCAATAGCATGATGTTGACGTGCGTAAAAATTTACTTCTTTTTCTAAGTGTTGAAGAAAATCGTTATATTCGGCTTCGAAATGTTGTAAATCTAGAAAATCAAAACGTATAGAGCTTGAACAAGAGTATTGTGCAATGAAGTCGAGCATTAAATTTTGAATATGATGATTGGTAAAATAAATGAGATATGTGGCAGCAGATCCACAATGTGTACATCCTTTTTCTAAATAAACTTCTTCATTATTTAACCAACAGCATTGTAAAGTGAAATATGCACGGATTGCTTCTGTTCCCAGTGAATGTTGCATAGAAAACCTCAAGTAAATTTTATTTATGATAATGAGAATTATTATCAATAATAATTGTGCTTGAAGTTTGCTTTAAAATCCAGTCTTAAATCCATTTAAATCGAAATGAGCCTGAAAGTCGGCAATGCAGTTTAGATCACCGACCTTTAATTTGGTTATGCAGGTGATAGCATCATGAGTGATCTAGGCTTAACCATTGACGTTGATGATAGGCACTATCCCAGAATAAATATTCGAGTTCAGCTCCCCGTGTGTAAGCTTGATGCATTTTTTCAATGGTATGTTGATCGCTTTCTGCCGCAACTCGGTCAATAATTTCAATGACTTTGCGTACTTCTTCGTTGAAATGCTCGCCAGCATAAGTGTCAATCCATGCTTGATAAGGATTATTTGCAATATTACGTTTAAGAATGTCTTTGCCCACTTCCGCATAAATCCAATAGCACGGCAGTAATGAAGCTAAAACGACAGGATAACTCTCTGACCATGCAGTAGCTGTCAGAAATGAGGTGTAATGATGGCAAGCAGCAGTCAAAGGTGTATTTTCAAAATCAGCTTTAGTGATGCCAAATTCGTGCATAAAACCATTGTGCAGTTCACGTTCAACCACAATTGCTTCATTAGCGCCTTGCGTAAATTGAATAATGGCATCGGAGTCATATGCTTTAGCACCACAAATAGCCAATGCTCGACCATAGGCAACCAGATAATGCGCATCCTGAATGACGTAATGGCAAAAAACTTCTCGATCGAGTGTTCCAAGCGCCAGTTCTTGGTTAAAAGGGAGTGCTAATGTTTTTTGATATAAATCGTAGTTTCGTTGCCAAACGGCTTCTGAAAAACGCATAAATCCATCCTGAATAAAATCATCTCTAGGTATCATCTAAGATCATATCAATTTGTCGTTACAAAACTAGCTTGAGCGATACATCATCTTCAACAAAAAAATCATACGAAGAACTTTGGATAAATTTTGAAAACTCGTCATAATTAGTACAGTTTAATTGAGTGTCTTTTAGCGCTAGAAATCAGACATTCAATTTATAGAATTTTTACAAATCACTAAGCACAGACTTTGTTTAATAATCGTCATATAAAAACTCTAAGTTTATGTTTTGTAAAATTTTTATTGATTCACCTCATTTTTTATAAGGTCGCTAGATTATGTGGAAACATTTTGGTTTCTCTATCGTATTCACGATCGTGTGTCTTGCGCTGTCTGCCTATTGGGGTTATACCCATGGTCCAGAAGCTGGCCTCAAGACCATGTTCACCGTACTGACCATTACTGCAATTTTAGCTGTGATGGAAGTTTCACTTTCTTTTGATAATGCTGTCGTGAATGCTTCAGTCCTTCGTCATTGGGATCACTTTTGGAAAATGCTTTTCCTGACTGTGGGTATTCTCATTGCAGTATTTGGTATGCGTTTAATCTTCCCAATTGTGATCGTCGCGGTCACAGCGGATATGGGCATGATGGAAGTTGTCAATTTGGCATTAAATGACCCTAAAGAATATTCGGCACGACTGATGAATCATCATCCTGAAATTGCAGCATTCGGTGGTGCATTCTTATTGATGGTATTCCTTAACTTTTTCTTGGATGATGGCAAAGACACGCATTGGTTCAAATGGATTGAGCGTCGTTTAGCGAAACTGGCATCTGTACCTGCACTATCTGTATTTGTAGCTTTAGTGGCTTTACTGATCATGGCAGCTAATGTTGATGAAGCTAAACGCTTAGTCGTGACTATGGCGGGTATCTGGGGCATCGTCATTTATATTGGGGTACAAGTACTGAGCCATTTGCTGGGTGGTGAGCCTGAAATTGATGAAAATGGTAATGCAATTGGTCACGATAGTAATGGTGTGCCAACAGGCGTAGTCAAAGCGGGTATCGGTGGATTCTTGTATTTAGAAGTATTGGATGCATCATTTAGTTTTGATGGTGTGATTGGTGCTTTTGCCATTACTTCAGATGTTGTGGTGATTATGTTAGGTCTCGCGATTGGTGCCATCTTTGTTCGTTCGATTACCATCTATCTCGTTGAGAAAGGTACTTTAGATGCTTACATCTATTTAGAACATGGTGCGCACTATGCAATTGGTGCATTGGCTTTCATTATGATTGCGAGTGGTACGGGCGTACATGTTCCTGAAGTGGTAACAGGTCTGATTGGTGTAGCATTTATTGTTTGGGCAGTGATTGCATCTATTCAATATAAGAAGCGTCAAGCGCTACAAGGCTAGATGAACACATCGAAAAAAGCACAGCACAAGCTGTGCTTTTTTGGCTTAAGGCTTTTGCTCTAGGGAAAACAGATGGTGTTGATCTTTATTTCAAATAAAATTCATGCCTGTTCATCAGCCGAATATTCTATAATCAAAGTAGACATAGAAATCACGCGATAACCTAAATTTTATGATGAATGCCTTAGAACGCCGTTCCACATTTGCATTGAGCAGCATTTTTGCATTGCGAATGTTAGGTCTGTTTATGATTGTCCCGGTCTTTTCTGTTGCGGGACAGGCTTATGAATATGCAACACCTGCTTTGATTGGTTTGGCCGTAGGTGTGTATGGTTTGACTCAGGCAATACTACAAATTCCTTTTAGTTTGATTGCAGACCGCTATAGCCGAAAGCCGCTGATCGTATTGGGTTTATTGTTGTTTGCCTTGGGTGGTGCAATCGCAGCAATGTCAGACACAATCTATGGTGTGATTATAGGGCGTGCAATAGCTGGGGGTGGAGCTGTCTCTGCTGTCGTCATGGCGTTATTGGCAGATGTTACGCGTGAAGAAAATCGTATGAAGGCGATGGCAATGATGGGGATGAGTATTGGTCTCTCTTTCGTTATTGCATTTAGTTTAGGGCCATGGTTGACCAGCGTGGTGGGTATTTCAGGCTTATTCTGGGTGACCACACTCATGGGATTACTTGCCATTGCAATGCTATTTCTTGTTCCCAAAACAACACGTCATCATAAAAATTTTCAGCAAGGTTATCTCACGCAGCTAAAACAAGTTTTGAAAATGGGCGATTTAAATCGCTTACATGTTTCTGTGTTTGCTTTGCATTTATTGCTGACGGCGATGTTCATCTATGTGCCTTCTCAATTGATTGACTTTGCAGATATTCCTTTAGCTCAGCATGGTTTGATCTATCTTCCCTTATTGGTAATCAGTTTATTTTTTGCTTTTCCTAGTATCATTCTTGCTGAAAAATATCGAAAAATGCGAGGTATTTTTCTGACTGCGATTGCTGGGATCATCGCCGGTTTGATCGTGATGATTTTTGGATTTGAATCGAAATACATTTTGTTGCTTGGTTTAGGTCTTTTCTTTATTGCCTTTAATGTGATGGAAGCACTACTGCCATCTTGGTTATCGAAGGCAGCACCTATCCAATCCAAAGCGACAGCAATGGGTGTGAATGCCAGTGGTCAATTCTTAGGTGCTTTTTTTGGCGGTATACTGGGTGGGCAATTGCTGATGTTAAATAACACTGCTCTAGGCTGGGGGGTACTGACAGGAATTGCCATTCTTTGGCTGTTGATTAGTTTTGGATTAAAGCAGCCACGTTATTTATCATCACTGATTTTGAGTTTGCCCAAAGTCCAAGAAACAGATGAATGGACTTCTCAGTTACTGGCAATTCGTGGTATTGAAGAGGTCGTGGTGATGACTGATCAACAAGTGGTCTATGTCAAAGTTGATAAGCAGCAGTTAGATGA
Organism: Acinetobacter sp. 24-47-66; assembly: GCF_056779755.1. Lineage (NCBI taxonomy): Bacteria > Pseudomonadati > Pseudomonadota > Gammaproteobacteria > Moraxellales > Moraxellaceae > Acinetobacter > Acinetobacter sp. 24-47-66. Next base: position 51,006 of record NZ_JBWYIL010000003.1, on the reverse strand, counting down.
CACTGCGCGACAACATTTAACGCACTTGTTGGGTAAAGAGGTAGCCATTTAATCATAACTCTTATAAAGTAAAACATAGAATCGAATAGGAAGATTAGAGCACATGCGCGGCGTGAATAAAGTTATTTTAGTTGGTACTTTAGGTAAAGATCCTGAGACAAAAACATTTCCCAATGGTGGTTCATTAACGCAGTTTTCAATTGCAACAAGTGAATCTTGGACAGATAAAAACTCAGGTGAACGCAAAGAACAAACAGAATGGCACCGTATCGTCTTACATAATCGTTTAGGTGAAATTGCACAGCAATATTTACGTAAAGGTTCAAAAGTTTATATTGAAGGCTCTTTACGTACCCGTCAGTGGACAGACCAAAATGGTCAAGAGCGTTATACGACAGAAATCCGTGGCGAACAAATGCAGATGTTAGATTCTAATAATCGTCAGCAAGGTGATAATCAAGGTGATGGTGGTTATCAGCAACCTCGTTTCAATAATAATAACCAAGGTGGTTATGGGAACCAAGCGCCTGCTCAAGGTGGTTATGGTAATCAGGCGCCTCAAGGCAACTATGGCAATGTTAATCAAGGTTTCCAATCACCTAAACCTCAGCAGCAGCCGGTAAAGCCTATGGCGACAGCACCGTCTGATTTAGATGATGATTTACCGTTCTGAATCATATATTTAAATAGTTAAAAACCCTTTGTATAACAAAGGGTTTTTTGTTTTTATGATGATATAGTAAAACGTTTATTCATAGTTGAATTAGGGACAGTTGAATGAAACAAGGAATCATGTTTTTAACTTTTGTGCTGTGTAGTAGCATGAGCTTAGCAAAATCACCACAATGGACCGTGTTTGATCGAGATGATGCAGGCTGGTCTTATATTGATAAAACGACCATTAAATCACTCAATCAAGCCCCTCATATTTTTGAAATTGACTATAAATATGTGTATGAACATGGCGTACCCTCATTAAACATCAAACCCAAGGGCTACATACAAGCCGTTCATCAAATTGATTGTCAAAATAAAGCCAGAGCCTATGTCAAAAGCCAGCGTTTTACGCCGCAAGGTAAAGCCGTAGATGATAATAATTCATTCGATACGATTTATTTTGAACCCATGTCAATGCAACTTTCTAAAAATATTAAGTTAATTGAAATGTTATGCATTAAATAAAATTTATTAAAGACTTTGTATAACGCTACAACTTATTGAGATTTGATGCGAATCCATGAGTGATCCTTCAAAGCCTTTTTAAATAACAAGGCTTTGAAGGATAGTTAACCTAAAATTAGAATTTACCATTCATAACGTAAACGGAATAAATGCATATCTGGGGTTTGGAACGTATCATGTGTATATAAACGTTCATAATCAAATCCAAAACCATGGTTAAATCTAGCTGCTATACCAACACCGAGATCACGGCGTTTAAACTCTGAGCCATTGGTATATTCAAGTTGATTTCCCATGATATAGGGCTGAATGAATTTGATACCGTATTCTTCAATCTTGAAGTGCTGTCCCGCATAAAATTCAACGCCATAAGCCTCAGTATTCAGCAATGATTGAAGTTGAAAATCGCTCGATTCACTGTAAGCATCAAAATTTGGAACTAGATTTTTATACCAACCAGCGCCAAAGCTAAGCATCCATTTTCCATCAAAATAAAATAATGAACTTGCCCAAATTTCTTGCTTTAAATCATGCTTATCTTGTTGATTATTCAGACTAGCATTGTTGTACTTCCATGAGGTCGCCCAACTTAAATTTTTATTTAAATGCACATCAACTGCCAATTCGGCACCATTTTTACGTTGATATTGCACATCCGTATCTGCGACCGTCGTACTATCCTTGAACAAATAGCTGGCATATAAGTCTGCTTTATCTGTTTTGAACTCATAACGTAAAGTTTTATGAGCTGCTTGCGTACCATCTGTATAAGCGACAGGGCTCCACGTTTGGGGCTGAGCCAAGGTTGAGTAATTCCATAGGTCAGTTTTGGCGCCTACAATGTCGTAATAAATACTATAGATTTTTCCAAATTTAACGGTACCGTATGCTGAATCACGCAGACCAATATACGCCTGTTCGGTGGTGATGTTTTCATCAGAGGAACGGTAATGACCGTCCCAATCCAGCATCTTGGAAAGATTGATATAGTTTTGATAGCCTGCAATTAAATGCAAACGTTCATTCCATGCATAATCAGCATTGGCATACATACGGCTATTTGAGCTATAACCATCTCTGCGATATTTCTGATTTTCGTTAGATTGATCGTAATGATCGAAATTTAAGGCTTGTAGACGAATACTACCAGACGTGGTGAGTTTTAAACGATCTGATTCACTCAAAATTTGCTGTTCATCAATGAGTGTTATCTCGGCAAATGTAAGATTTGAAAAAATAAAGGTGCAGGAAAGCAATAGCTTGTAAAAGCATGGTTTTGACATAGTAACATCCGTGTGACTAAATATAAATTAAGCTGGTAATTCTGCTGATTAAAGCTGAGTAGAAATTAGGTGGTCTTTGTCGATTGAAAATATCGTTCCAAAATGGAATAGTGGTTGGTGTCTGCAAAACTCAAGAGATGCGTGAATTCAGGCTCTAGTTGCTGCCGAAATTGATAATATTTTTGGCTTTGCCATTTCAGTTCTGGTAACTCATCGAGTCCATACGCAATCGTACAGGGCTTAGCAAAGTGCGTAGAATGTTCAACTGGACTTAAGTTTTTAATGTCTAGCTCAGATAAATTTAAAGCCTTGTTTAAATGCGTTTCTTGAATCGGTTTTAGGTCATAGATACCACTGAGTAATATCGCTGAACAAATCAAGGGATGATCTAAATTTAAAGCAGCCAAATGGGCACCAGCAGAATGTCCAACCACAATGACATTGGGGCTGATCCAAGTTTGTTTGTGGATATAATCGAGCGCTTTGCGAATTTGTAGATTAATCAGATTTAAACTACTTTGAGGCGCTAAATCATATTCAACCAACACACATTGAGCATTTTGCTGTAAAACAAATTCAGCAACAAAGGCAAAATCCCTTTTTTCACACCATTGCCAATAACCACCATGTATAAAAATAACAGTAGTATTGGTGGCAACAGGTGTGGGGAAAAAATCAAGTGTAGATCTTCGCTGAAAGTCGTACTGTAAATCGGCAATATGATGGTGTTGCTTATAAGTCGCTTGGCTCATTTTTTGAAAATCAGACAAGATCTGATTTTCATCCGTCACAGTTTGCGAGTTGTCATAGAGCATGATTTACAGCTCCTTTACTAGGCTTGTTCATTTTCAGTTAATTGATGCTTTAAGGATGATTTCTTCATTTGATAGAAAATGATTAACATCACGATAAAAGGCACGCCAAACTGGAGAGTTGATTTAAATTCTTGCGTAAACCATGTGGTAAGCGTGATTGCAAGAATGGCAAACAAACCAATAAAGGAAATATAACGACTACCAGGAATGCTGTATTTGAGGTGGATATTATTTTTTGCTAAGTTCTTTCTAAAGAAGTAGTGTGTGGCAAAGATCGCCCCCCAAGTAAATAAAGCTCCAAACATGGACAGTGCAATCATGATTGGAAATGCTGATTCGGGATTAATGCTATATACAATACTCGCCACGGCAATACCTGTTGCCGAAAGTAGCAAGGCATTGATGGGCACCCCATTTTTACGAATTTTACCAAACAGCTTAGGTGCATCTCCTGAACGTGACAAGCTGAATAACATACGCGTTGAGATATATAACATGCTGTTCATTGCGGACAGTGCTGCCACAATCACAATGAAGTTTAAAATATGATCAGCAAAAGGAATGCCGACAATTTGCATAACAGACACGAAAGGACTGGTTGCACCTGGTGCTATCAATTGAGTCCATGGAACGAGAGTGACAATTAAACTCAGCGATAGTAAATAAAATAGAAATAAGCGAATCGCAGTGCTTTTGAAAGCGTATTTAACTGCTTTTTCAGGATCATTGGCTTCACCTGCAGCAACCGCGATCATTTCGATACTGAGATAACTAAAAATAGAAATAATGACACCAATCCAAACACCTTTAAATCCATTTGGCATAAAGCCATCATGTGCAGTGAGATTGTGAGTTAGCGCTTGATGAGGATTTGGATCTTGCGTCAAAATACCTATTGCCAACAGAATAAACACAATGATGGCAAATACTTTGATCGTCGAAAACCAATATTCAACTAAGCCAAATGCTTTGACACTATAAGCATTTACTGCGAGAAGTACGGTTGAAAAAAATACGATCCAAATACCTGAACCGACATGAGGAAACCAAAGTTTCATATAGTCAGCCACGGCGGTAATTTCTGTGCCTACAGCCAACACGATACATGCCCAGTAGCTATAACGAACTAAGAAACCAGAAAGTGGGTTGATATAATGTTCAGCGTAAGCACCAAACGAGCCTGAAGTGGGGTGTTGTACAGTCATTTCTGCCAGGCAAGCCATTAGTGCAAAAGCAATTAATCCGCCGATCGCATAGCTTAGAATGACAGCAGGTCCTGCAAAACTAATGGCAAATTTACTACCCATAAATAGACCAGTGCCTATGGCACCGCCTATTGCAATCATGCCCATTTGTTTAGCGGTTAATTTTTTATGTAATCCTGCTTCGCGTGTTTGAATTTTATCGAAGTTACTCATAAGCCCTCCTGGCCATGGTGATGTAAAGTGAGTAACTGAATTAAGTTACTTGACCTCGCACCGAATATTTTTCATTTTTCCATTCTTTATTCAGCATCACTTGTTTAAGATGTTGAACAGCATGCCAAATGTCTTCATGGCTTAGGTACAAAGGTGTGACCCCGAATCTGAGCACGGCTGGCTCTCGGTAATCTCCAATCACACCACGTGCAACAAGCGCTTGGACAATGGCATAACCGTGTTCATGGCAATAACTCACATGACTACCACGCTGTAAATGATCGATTGGTGTAATTAACTCAAAACCAAATTCAGCACATTCCTGTTCAACCAATTGAATAAAGAGATCTGTTAAATTTAGAGATTTTTCTCGGATCTTTTGCATGTCAGTTTTTAAGAACACATCTAAACCACATTCGATCAAACTCATGGACAAAATGCTTTGGGTGCCACATAAAAAACGACGAATGCCTTGAGCTGGCTCGTAGTGATCAGCCATATCAAAAGGACGTTGATGCCCCCACCATCCTGAAAGAGGTTGCCAAAATTTATTTTGGTGTTTTGCATGTACCCAGATGAGGGCAGGAGAACCTGGTCCACCATTAAGGTATTTATATGTGCAACTTACGGCAAAATCACTTTGGGTCTTGTTTAAATCGATTGGAACAGCGCCTGCAGAGTGGCATAGATCCCAGATGACCAAAGCGTTATGTTGATGAATCGTTTGATTGACCTGTTTCATGTCATAGAAATAGCCTGAGCGGTAATTGATATGTGACAACACCACAACTGCCGTTTGATGGGCTTTCAGAGTGGTTTCTAATTCATCAGGATGTTCGATTAAAACCAGTTGGTAGCCTTTTTGAACAAGGTCAATATAACCTTCAATAATATATAGGTCAGTCGGGAAGACGTCCTTTTCCGCAATAATCACTTTACGTTCAGGAGCGATTTCAGCTTGGATTTTGACAGCAGCAGAGAGTGCTTTAAATAAGTTGAGTGTGGTTGAATCAGAGATCACCGTTTCGCCTGGATTTGCCCCAATGAGCTGAGCCACCTTATCACCTAACCGAGTCGATAATCCCCACCAATCCGCTTTGTTCCAGCTATTGATGAGATCTTCTCCCCACTCTTGACTGACCACTTCGTGAGCACGTGTTAAAGCAGATTTAGGGCGTGCCCCAAGGGAATTTCCATCTAAATAAATGGTGTTCTCAGGTAAAGCAAATTCATTCTTTAAGTGGCTTAGTTTGTCTTGAGCATCCCATGCTTTGCATTGATCTAAGGTAATCATTTTTAACCTAACTTAGTCCGTGTTATTTCATTCGATTTTATCACGGCATTTTTTCATATTTATCCGATAATCATGCTTGAAATTGCATGAAAACTGGATAATATTCGAATTAAATATAAAAAATCAGGATGATATTTAGGAATGAATTTAGACCTCATTGATCATAAAATTTTAAGACTGTTACAACAAAATGCACGACTAAGTCATCAGGAATTGGCAGATTTAGTGAATCTTTCTGCTTCAGCTTGCCATCGCCGTGTCAAAATTTTAGAAAACAATGGAGTCATCGAAAAATACCAAGCAAAAATTAATTATGAAAAATTGGGTATTCAGGTTGAGGCGATTGTCGAAATTAAACTCAATCAGCTGACCGAATCAGATCATCAGCATTTTCTGAGCCAGATTCGTAATTTTGATGAAGTGATCAATGCTTTTATCATTACAGGGGATTCGAATTACGTTCTCTTTGTGGCCACCAAGGATTTAAATGGGTTTTCCCAGTTTATTATTAATAAGTTAAACAAAATTAAAGGTATAGCCAACATTAATTCTAAAATTATTCTTGAAAAAGTGATCGAGAAGACCTTCATGTGATCATTAATTTTTTTATGAAAAAAGTGAATCCGTATTTTAAAATCAACCTCGAATTGATTTTACAAGCGATGTTTTTTTTATGAGTTAAAACACATAAAACTGCTATTATGGTTCATCTTTTTTTTAAAAATAATTCTATGAACGAACATTACAAATATATATACACTAAATTTAGTTTTTTTGGTTCATTACCTACATATAAGGTGTTTCTGAATGAACAAAATAAGATCGTAAAATGGGTCTTTGCTGATAACTCTTTTATCTATGGGTATATATCTGATTGGGCATTGAATCATTCTGGTTTAGATGTGGGAAAGGCTACTTGGGCTGAAGAGTCGACATTATTACTAAATAATGAAAAATTTAAACTCAATTTGTATAGGTCTTTACATCAAAAATTTAAAACAGAATTGTCTGAATAATTTATCTAGTAACGATAATGATTTTATAGTTTTTGATAAAAATAAATTATTTAGATTGCTATATATCTCAAATTAGCGTACAAATGCACTTGTTGATGCGGGATGGAGCAGTCTGGTAGCTCGTCGGGCTCATAACCCGAAGGTCGTTGGTTCAAATCCAGCTCCCGCTACCAATTAAAAACTAATTTAAAAGTTTACAACCTAATTGCGGTCGATCTGTAGTTAGGTTTTTTTATTAAATCAATAAATCAATAAATCAATTAAATATGTGTTATATTGGTTTTCTAGAATTATAATTTTATTGTTTACTAATTTTATTTTGATCTGATATTAATTACATCTTTCATTCTATTAAAAGTCTATCTTCAAAATTATTTTCTAATTATTCATTACATAATATAGGAAATAAATGATGTCTAATTTAACAACTGGTACAGTTAAGTGGTTCAACGAAACTAAGGGTTTCGGATTTATCGCTGTAGATAATGGTCAAGATGTATTTGCTCATTTTAGTGAAATTCGAGCAAATGGTTTCAAGAATCTAGTCGAAGGACAGCGAGTTCAATTTGTTGTGCAACAAGGTCAGCGTGGCTTACAAGCAAGTGATATTGTAGCTATTTCATGAATACCTCATTAATTGAGGTGAAAGATCAGTTTGAAGTTAAATATGCAGTGATAGGTACATTTAATACTTCGCAGCATGCTTCGAACTTATCTCAAATAAATATTAAATTTATCACTGTTGATAATGAAAATATAAGACCTAGTTTTGATTTAAATTTTCATAGTTTAAATACTGGTAAAATTTACCAGCTCATTTAAATATTAAAATTAAACCATAAAATATTTTTTATGGTATAATCGTTGTTGATCGAATCCGTAAGCGAAACGGAAGTGTTTAGATAGAACTTAGAATTGCGTATTCTCAATTTATAGATTTTAATATCTATGATATCTAAACAGTTAACGCAGAGCATGAACTCGCACCATGCCGATCTTAGAAGTCCACAATCTCATTGTGGGCTTTTTATAATTAAATACATGCTAATGTAAAATTGTAATTTGAATTATAGGCTTGAGCCTCTTCGATATCAGAATCCATACTCTCGATTTAAATATTTAATATTATTTTTAATTTTACATGAGCTCATTAATGAGTAAGTGAAAATGAATATCTCTAATGGCTGGACTACAGCAAAAGCAGTGAATGGTGAAACCATTCGAATTAACATTATCCCATTTCATAAAGTTCAAAATACGATGAGAGGGCAAATTCTTGTAGAAGTTTATAAACAAGTTGAAGTCGAATCAGGTGAAGTATTTGAAATAAACTTAGATGGCCGATCTTTTTTCTTGGGATTTAATAATCTATATAAGATTATGATTTAAAAATATTTTTCATAAATGATGCTATTTTTAGTAGTAAAACCTTTAAAGATCATCAAGATAAATTTAAGAAAGCGATACAAAATCACAGACTCTGGTCTCGAGAGGATATAGTAGCAAGTATCCCAGCATAAAAATAAGAGAAGCCTAGATTCACTATCTAGGCTCTTTTTTTTAGGTAGTCATGATAGGTTTATTGATCGAATTATTTTGATTGGTCTTAAGTAAATATACCGTGAATAATCTGAGCACAGTTCATCATAGAACTTATAGACTCGTAATTCGAGCGACGTTAGATCGCTACTTGATTGGTTTCTATTTATGACCTTGAGTAATTTGATACAAAGCTAATTTTGATTTGTCTAGAGAATTGCTATTCTTGAGCTAGCGCTTGAAAATTTGAAATGTGAAACCGCCATACATATTTGTTAAAGTTATTCTATGAAAGATAATAAAAATGGGAAACGAATTTTGAGTAATGAACGGCGTCCTTTTGAAACGTCACTCCCGATACTACAAAAATCTAAGTTGGGGCATCATTTCTTTAGAGTGCAAAACTCACATATATCCATGGATCTTATTGAACTGATTCGTGGAAGAAAGTCATGATCGGTGCAATCGATGTGGCAACCAATCAAATTGAAACACTTGACGAGATGGTGAACACTTTGCGTAAAGTTTTGCAATTTGTCGATGCTGATAAGCTATACCCTTCAACCAACTGTGGAATGATACCACTGTCTCGTCACGAGGGACGTGACAAACTTGAAGCCTTAAGCACGGGTTCAGCGATCTTAAACTAAGAAATTAGTGCTTTAGCTGTGTTTATTTTCTACATTCAAGATGGATCATCTGTGCAATCACCTATATCCTAGGTTCGCACGAGTTTAGCAGTTTATATTTGAGAAGAGAAAAATGGTTGAAGCTTCAGACTACAGAAACGCAATGTCTTTATTAACCACTGCAGTCAATATTATTACAACAGCTGGTGAAACAGGACAGCATGGTTTCACGGCGTCTGCTGTATGTAGCGTTACTGATTCACCTGCTACACTTTTGGTGTGTATGAATCAATCATCCCGATCTCATCAGTATTTTATTGAGAACAAAGTTTTATCTGTCAATGTGCTCAGTTCTCAACATGAGTCTCTTTCAAATGCTTTTGCATCGAGTCAATTGAGTGCAGAACAACGTTTTGGATTAGCCCAATGGGGTAAATTGAAAACAGGTTGCCCGGTCTTAAAGGACGCTTTAGTCAGTTTTGATTGTGAGATTGAGCAAATTCAACAAGTGGGCACACACAGTATTTTTATTTGCCGAGTTGTAGCTATTCAACAAAGCTCGCAAGAGGAAAGTCTTGTCTATTTTAATCGATCTTATCATCAGGTTAATGCAAAAGAGGAAGTTTAATGAGCTAGAGCAGCAAGATTTTCAATCGTTTCATATAATGATTATAGAAATAGATCAGCGCTTGATTAATGATCTCGGGAAAAGATGGTGAATCGTAAGCCTCGAACAGTGAGCTTTCATAGTGTGAGGTTAAGCCCAATGGATATTACTCGAATTGTTTATGATCATACAGAGTGAATGATCTTTCTCTTTGGGATGAAAAAAGACAAGTATTATTTTCAAAAATTTGAAACCAATTGAATAAATTTCAAAAAATAAACAGTGTTTTATATTTGATTCATTCTCTTAAAGAAATATATTAACTTTTAAATCTAGAAATTCGATTGTTTTTATAAATACTTTCGGTTTTACCAATTTAATCATCTTTTGTATTCTCTATTTCAATGAAGCAACACTCTCACAAAGAAATAGAGGAAAACACATGAGTTTAATCAATACTGAAGTCAAACCATTCAATGCAACTGCTTATCAAAATGGTGAGTTCATTGAAGTTTCTGAGCAAGATTTTAAAGGTAAATGGTCTGTTGTCTTTTTCTATCCTGCAGATTTTACATTTGTATGTCCAACAGAATTAGGCGATCTTGCTGATAACTATGCTGAATTCCAAAAGTTAGGTGTAGAAATTTATGGTGTATCTACAGATACTCATTTCACACATAAAGCTTGGCATGATACTTCTGATGTGATTGGTAAAATTCAGTATCCACTTATTGGTGACCCAACGTGGACATTGTCTAAAAACTTTGATGTATTGATTGAATCTGAAGGTTTGGCAGATCGTGGTACATTTGTAATTGATCCTGAAGGAAAAATTCAAATTGTAGAGATTAATGCAGGTGGTATTGGTCGTGATGCTCAAGAACTTCTTCGCAAAGTGAAAGCGGCTCAATATGTTCATGCTCACCCAGGCGAAGTATGTCCTGCGAAATGGAAAGAAGGTGATGCTACACTTGCACCATCAATCGATCTTGTTGGTAAGATCTAAATTAAGTTGAAAAGTAAAGAACCAGCACGATGTGCTGGTTTTTTATTAAGAGGCATAACCTTCTTGATTTTGTGCTGCTTGTCGTAAACCTTCAACCAAGTGGTCGATGAGTTTTTCCATCACGAGTCGTTGTCCTTTACGTGATGCATAAACGAGTTGCACAGTCCCTATATTTGAGCACCAGTCAGGCAAGATGTGTATAAGCCGTCCTGCTGCCAAATCCTTTTGCACTGTAAGATAAGGTAGATCTGCAATACCTAATCCATCCATTACTGAATAATACACACCAGCCAAATCATTACTTTTAATACGTGGTTGTAATGGAATTTCAATGAGATCATGCCCTTCAATTCGGTGCAAATTCCATTGATAATGAGTTTTTTGAGTGCCTAAAACAATTGTTGGAAAATCATTGATTTCAGTTGGATATTCTAAAACGCGACCCTGTAAAAGCTCAGGGGTTGCCACTAAACAATGAGTGGTTTTGATGACATCACGAACCACGATGGTGGAGTCTTCATTGGCAGAAAAATTAGTTCTGATCGCCAAGTCAATATCATCGTGCAATACATCTACGCGTCGGCTGGTTAATTCCATCTCGACTTGAACTTGTGGATAGCGCTTCAAAAAATCATTGAGTAAAGAGCGAATTTGATAACGCATCATTACGGGTGGGCAACTAATTTTAACTAGACCCTGAGGTTCACTTTTCTGTTTAAGTAAAACATTATGAGCGCAATCAGCTTGGTTGATTACTTTTTCACATTCTTGAAAAAATTCTTGACCTAAAGGCGTTACTTTGAAATGGCGAGTAGAACGTTGAATGAGTGTGACATTAAATTTTGCTTCGAGTTCTAAAATACGTCGACTAAGCTTTGATTTAGTTATATTTGACGCGTCACTAGCAGCACTGAAACCGCCGTATTTAACGACCAAATAAAAATAGTAATAGTCATCAAATGAATGCAATTTTCACCTCGACGCCTGATCCGATAAAGTTTAAGCATAGGTTAAACTAAGCCGTTCAAGAAATCATCTTGGGTTTTGAATATGGTAAAAAAAAAGCGACCCAAAGGTCGCTTTTATTAAATATTATTTTTTAGTGGTGTTCTTTACATAGCTAACCATTAAGTTTTTATAGTCAGGAATATGCTCACCGAATAAAGCACCTAAACCTTCGATATCATTACGCCAGTCACGATGTAACTCACCTGCAGCACCAAACCATGTCATAAGTTGAGCACCTGCTTGAGACATGCGGTTCCATGCAGCATCGCGCGTAATTTGGTTGAATGTACCAGATGCATCAGTAATCACGAATACATCAAAGTCTTCAGCAAGAGCTGAAAGTGTAGGGAATGCAACACATACTTCAGTCACAACACCAGCGATGATCAGTTGTTTTTTACCTGTCGCTTTAACAGCATTTACAAAATCTTCGTTATCCCAAGCATTGATTTGACCTGGACGCGCGATATATGGAGCATCAGGGAACATTTCAACTAATTCTGGAACGAGTGGACCATTAGGACCATCTTCAAAACTTGTTGTTAAAATTGTCGGCAAGTTAAAGTATTTTGCTGCTGCTGCGAGTGCTAAAACATTGTTTTTAAACTTATCAGGATCGATATCACGTACAAGAGAAAGAAGACCTGTTTGGTGATCGACTAAAAGCACTACTGCATTATCTTTATCTAAACGAACGTAAGGTTTGCCCATTATTATTAGCCTCTATGATGTTAGTAAGTGTGAATACGTATCAATGAACTCGTATTCAGTCACCAGTTATATTAGACTGAAAATGAGATAAATTTGTGACCATTTTTAGGATAATTAGTCTTATTAATAGGAATATTGTAATCATGAATTTAAAATTTCAGTGAATAGTCACATATATGAATTAATTTAGATTATTATAATCATAAAAATAGGAATCTGTGTGGCAGTAAAGCTCTTTTTATTTTCTGTGCAAAGTCTAAAATGAGCGCATGTTCATCCTATCGAATATAGGAGTAAAAGATGAAAAGAGTAATTGGGGTTTATCGTAACCAACATACACATTGGGTTGGTGATGGTCTGCCAGTGCGTAACTTATTTTCTTATGATCGGTTAGGTCAAGCACTTAGTCCTTTTTTGTTATTAGATTACGGTGCACCACATCACTTTGAGCCAACGACACGTCAGTTAGGTGTTGGTTCACATCCTCATCGCGGATTTGAAACAGTGACTATCGCCTATCAAGGTGGTTTGGCACATAAGGATTCCAGTGGCGGTGGTGGTGTTATCGAGGCAGGAGATGTGCAATGGATGACTGCTGGGGCTGGATTGGTTCACGAAGAGTTTCATTCTCCTGAATTTGCTCAAAAAGGTGGAATTCTTGAAATGGCACAGCTTTGGGTCAATCTACCAGCCAAAGATAAAATGACTCAACCACGTTATCAAGCGATCACATCTCATGATATTCCAACAATTACCATGGATGATGATGCTGGTCACATCCGTGTAATTGCGGGTGAGTTTGGTGGTCATTATGGTCCTGCTGAAACATTTACTCCAATAAATGTGTGGGATGGTCAGCTTAAAGCTGAGTATGAAACATTCATACATGTTCCTGTAGATCACAATGTATTGGTTGTAGTGTTGAATGGTGAACTCGTAATTAATGGGACTCAAAAAGTTCTAGACAGTTCAATTGTGATGTTTGCTCGTGATGGTGAGGCAGCAATTCAATTGCAAGCATATAAAGATACACAATTTTTAGTGCTTACAGGTGAGCCACTAAATGAGCCAATTCAAGGGCATGGACCATTCGTCATGAACACCAAAGAAGAAATCATTCAAGCTTTTCATGATTTCAATAATGGTAAATTTGGTGAAATTGCACGTTAATTGGAACGACAAAAGCGGAAATATCATTTCCGCTTTTTTTGTGATCATCATTTTAAAAAAATAAAGGACCTCTATCCCACACAACAGAGGTCCTTATACGCTGTAATTTATATTTATTTTCTAGATCACATTCTATTTGTGCTTCTTATTAATGTGATGTAGTTCTCATTTTCAAAACAATGATAATGCATTTTTTTTAAGCTGTAAACTAAAAAATTAAATTATTGGTGAAAATATCTATTTTGTTTTTAAACATATTTTTTAATTTCTTAAAAAATACAAGTGTATTAAATATTTAGCGTATGACGAATAGTGTAGCAAGAATTTTACGTAAATTTATTTGATTAAAAATTAATCAAAAACAAATAAAATCTGGAAGTTTTTAATAGCAAGTTTCAAAGTGTTCTATCGCATAATTAAAAAAATTTTTAATGCTTGGATCATAATTTTGAAAATTGCAGTGATTGGAAGTGGTATGGCAGGGTTGGCAACTGCGAGAATTCTCAAGGATGCTGGTCACCAGATCACAGTTTTCGAGGCGCTTCCAGGGCGTGGTATGGATAGTTATAGTCTTGAGTATGAAGGTGGGATTATTGATTCGCCATTACGTGTCATGAATCCAATGCTCTGGAAAAATACATTGAGTCTTGCCACACATTTGGGTCTCAACACTTTTCCAGTACGTACATATATGTCATGTAGCTGGTTATTTGAAGATAAAATCGAAACTTGGCTGACAACATCACGTTCACGCATAGGCAACTTTCCAATCATTAACAATCGAAAAGGATTAAAGCAATATGGCATCCGTTTAGTGAAAGGGATGTTACAACTTAGATCTGCATTGAAGCAGTTTTTTAAATCTAAAAATCAAGATATCACTTTAGATGAGTTCGTTAAATATAACCAAATAGAAGAAGTATTTTGGAATGGGGCAGTCATGCCTGTCCTATTTACCATTTGTACATGTGATGCAAAAACCATTGGTGAATGGCCAGCAAAACCATTGTTGATTTTCTTACGCCAACTGACGGATGGAGATGCACTCCTTCGAATTCAAGGTGGGACGCCAGCTTTCGTTGATAAATTGCTGGAAGATATCGATTTAAGAAGTGGGCAGCCCATTACTCGTGTACAAGAGCAGGGTGATTTAGTCTATGTGGAAAATGAAGCAGGTGAATCTGACTTATTTGATCGCGTGATTGTCGCGACACCAACAACAAAAGTTCATGAGTTTTTAGATGCTGAACAGTTTGCGGATGATATTGCACTTCTCAAACAATTTAAGTTTGTTGATGGTGAATTGGTCATTCATACTGATTCAGTGGTAATGCCTGTGAAGCGTAAAGATTGGTGCGTATTGAGTTATATGATGGATCGTAAATTTACTAAACAGCATTTCACTGTTTGGCTGAATTCGATTGAGCCAACATTAGTGGGTAAATCTCCTGTTTTTCAAACTTGGAATCCAGTAATTGAGATTGATCCTAAAAAAGTAATACATAAAGTGAAACTCACTAGAGCTGTTGTAGACCGACATACTCTACCACTAACGCATGAGTTGAATGCTCTTCACCAACAACAAGGTCGTAAAGTATTTTATTGTGGCTCTTGGTCATGTGATGGATTACCAATTTTGGAGTCAGCGGTGACTTCAGCAATGGATATAGCAAAATTACTCGATGCGCCGTTACCATTTTTAGGTTTAAAGCCTAAGGTACAGGTTGCACCAGAGTTAGGATATTAAGGGATTGAATGAAGAAGCTCCAAGCATGGATGAAAGCCCCTCGACATAAATATGCGATCAATGCAGCTTTATTGGGGGATTACCGTAATTGTGCTTGGAGTAATTTAGGTCTGTGGAAAACTGACCAGCTGAATTATCCACAAGCCTGCGAGTTACTCGCAATAACCCTTGCTCAATCTATTGATTTAAATTCAAAAGATAAATTAATTGATTTAGGTTGTGGACAAGGTGCTAGCCTAATTTTATGGAAAGAAAAATTTCAAATCGAATACTTGGAAGGAATTGAATTACAAGAATATTATGTAAATCATACGCGTAAGTTTTTACCTCATGTCAATCGGATCTCGCAGGGAACATTTTTAAATTTAGAATCTAGATCATTTGAATTTAAATTTGATGCGGCAATTTGCATCGATGCTGCTTATCACAGCAATTTGAATTTATTTCTTCGTTCTATAGATGGGGTTTTGAATTCAAAAGGACGCTTAGCATTTCATTATCTTGCTTTGAATTCAAAGTTCTATACTTTGAGTCCTCTAGCGCAATTGAAAGTTAAATTATTATTAAAAGCAGCTGACGTTCAACTGAACCATTTGCACTCATTCGATGAAACGCAATCAATCTTAGTGCAAACGGGTTTTAGAGATATACATATTCAAGATTTGAGTCACGAGGTATTTGCAGGATTTGCAACGTATATTCAGAGTGATATTTTTAAAAATAACATCCAAGCTCATTCGTATCACGTTTTAGATTTGGCAAAAATTAAGATGACAGCAAAGTTGTGTGCGAAACTTTATCAAGAGGGGATCGTGCGATATGTACAAGTGAGTGCAAGTAAAAAATAAATCATCAAAAACAACAAAGCCTCACTAAAAAGCGAGGCTAAGTATAAAATGGTGCCGGCACACGGATTCGAACTGTGGACCTACTGATTACAAGTCAGTTGCTCTACCAACTGAGCTATGCCGGCAACGTGGAGAGAATAATAGCGTTTTTTCACTAAAACGCAAGTCAAAAATTAATCGATTAATTAAAATTGAGCAGGATGAATTGTTTTTGCTTTATTTTTGATCGTCTTTTCTCCTCATTTTATAGTGATGCCCGTCATAGCGTGTACAGGCATCTTGAGAAAATTTTATAGGATCAGCTATTTGTTTTTTAGAATACGATCAAGGTCTTGTGCACACTCTTCAAGAGTATAAGCCATATCAAATTGCATTTGAGGTTTTAACTCTTGTGCTAATTTTCTCCATTGCTCAATTAATCTTAGCGCTTTTTGAATTTTGTGTTTATTCACATCTTTAGCGATAGTGGGTGTGTAGCCACCACGTTTTGCATTTTTAATTTGTTTTACATAGTTGGCGCTGTTATTCATATTATCTCCGGAATAGCAGGTTCTCTATTTTATAGGTGTGCAAAAATCATCTATTTGAATAACGTTGTTAGGTTGTTCAGCTCCTTAAGTATTGTTTTTATTAACTTAACATGATGTTGATGACAGTAAAATGAAGCGAGATACGTGCCAAAAGCGAAGTTTTAGGCGAAAAAAAACCGAATCTCATGATTCGGTTTTTTAAATTCTGGCGGTGAAAGAGGGATTCGAACCCTCGATACGCTATTAACGTATACACACTTTCCAGGCGTGCTCCTTCAGCCACTCGGACACTTCACCAAGGCGTGCGATGATAACTAAAAAAAAAGCAGATGCCAAGTTGAAACAATTGATTTAAAGAAAAAGTTTTTAGCCAGTGATATGATTGCCGAAAAATTCTGTCGAATGCATGAAGACTAAAATATGCAAAGCACTGCAAAAAAAGCCGCACTTCCTGCGGTAACATTGGCAGCATTAGGGGTGGTGTTTGGTGACATTGGAACCAGTCCTCTGTATGCATTGCGTCAATGCTTCCTTACGGCTCATATTGCAATTACTGAGGCAACCGTTCTGGGCATTTTGTCGCTCATTTTCTGGTGCATGATGCTCACCATCAGCTTTAAATATGTCTCAGTCATTATGAAGGCAGATAACAATGGTGAAGGCGGTATTATGTCGCTTCTTGCCTTAAATCTACGTTCAACTCGTATTGCAGATCAGCGCAAAATTTATCTCATTGCCTTGGGCTTTATCGGTGCATCACTGTTTTTTGGTGATGGCATTATTACCCCAGCAATTTCTATTTTATCTGCGATTGAAGGTTTAAGTATTGCGACACCGATGTTTAATCAATGGTTATTACCATTGGCCGTCGGTATTTTAACAGCACTGTTTTTAATTCAGCGCCACGGCACGGCGACCATGGGTAAGTTCTTTGGACCAATCACATTATTGTGGTTTGCATCTATTGGACTATTAGGCTTATGGAGTGTTATGCAAACACCGTTCGTGTTGGCAATGATCAGTCCGCACTGGGCGTTTGGCTTTATCATCAACCAACCTTTTGTTGCATTCCTCACGATGGGTGCCGTCATTTTAACGATGACGGGGGGTGAAGCACTATATGCAGATATGGGACATTTTGGTCGCATGCCCATTAAGCTTGCTTGGTTTGTGATTGTATTGCCAAGTCTAGTTTTTAACTATGCGGGTCAAGGTGCTTTACTTTTACGAGACCCAAATGCAATTGAGAACCCATTTTACCTGTTGGTCCCTGATTGGGCTTTATTTCCAATGATTGGTCTTGCAACCGCTGCTGCTGTGATTGCCTCACAAGCGGTGATTACGGGCGTATTCTCAATGGTCAATCAAGCGATCCAATTACGCTATTTACCGCGTTTAACCGTGCAACACACCTCTGATATTGAACAAGGACAAATCTATGTCCCATTCATCAACTGGGTATTATTTATTTCAGTCATTATTCTCATTTTATTATTTGAAAATAGTGCGAATCTTGCCAGTGCCTATGGTGTAGCAGTGACCATGACTATGCTGTGTGGTACGATTTTAATTTCGATTTTAGCTTATGGCGTTTGGCGCTGGCCTGTTTGGAAAGTAGCCCTTTTTGCTGTGCCTTTATTGATCATCGACCTCATTTTTGTTGCTTCGACTTCTTTAAAAATTGTTGGTGGTGGATGGGTGCCAATCTTGATTGGTGCAATTGTATTTACCGTTTTAATGACGTGGAAAGATGGCCGTCAAATCGTACTTAATAAGCTTGAGTCTGATGCGTTACCTATTGATCTCTTTATTCAAAGTGTCAAGATGAGTGATGAAACTCTGATCGTTCCTGGGGATGCAATTTTCCTCACAGGAACACCTAATATCGTTCCTCATGCGATGTTGCACAATATTAAGCATAATAAGGTTCTACACGAACGTAATATGATGATTACGGTCATTACTAAAGATGTACCTTATGTACCTGATATTGAGAGAATTCGTGTAGAGAAGATGGATAATCGATTCTTTAGGATTTTTGTATATTATGGGTTTAAAGACCAACCCAACATTCCAGTCGCGCTGAAAGCGGCATATGAGCAGTTAAATTTTGAATTTGATATGATGCAAATTAGTTTCTTTATTTCACGTGATCGTCTGATTCATACCGTGGGAGAAGGAATGGCGCCATGGCGTGAAAAATTATTTATTTCAATGCAGCGGAATACGAGTCCTGTGAGTGATTTCTATTTAATTCCTCCAAATCGCGTGGTCGAAATGGGAAGCCAGATCGAAATCTGAGTAAGCGTTTGCTAAAATTTTGGATATAAAAAAACCGCCTCTAAGGCGGTTTTTTTATTAAGTCTAATACCTTACTCAGCCACTGGTGCTTCTACAGGCGCTTCTTCAGTTGCATTTACTTCAGGTTGAGCTGGAACTGCAGTTTGTGCTTGAGGAGCAGTTTCTTCTGCTTCAGCAGGTGGTAAGTTTCCAATAGGCGCTTTCGCATCAGCAGGCGCTTGTGTTGTAGCACCTTCAGAAATAACTTTCATCTGACCATTAGCTAATACTTCTTGTAAAGTACCAGGCTGACCATTCACTGTTGTTACGACTTTAGCTTTAGAAAGGCTTTCCAAAGTTTCGCCAGCTTGAACTGGTGGCTCAGCAAATGCACTTGCACTTGCCAAAGATAAACCCATTACTAATGCTGTCAAAGAAGTATGTGATAATTTCATAGTGTCCTCACTTTCAATTCTTTTAATTTACTAAATAACTTTTATAGCATCTCACAAGTAATTGATGTAATTCAATCAAATACACGTAAAACCTTAAAGAGTATTAAAAAACTATTCTATAAAAACAACAATTTGTTACTTATTTTGAGTGATATTTGAACGGAATGCGAAGATCCTTTATTCACTTGAAAATTCACTTAATGTACTTCAAATTCATAGCTTGTTAAGCTGTGGCCGGTTTTGAATAAAGCCCACGCATTGGGCCAGAAGTTGAACACGGAATGAATAGGTAATCTGAGTTTGAATAATATTGTGGTAAAAGCTGTATTAGGTATTGTTGCAGCAGGAAGCTTTGCAATTGCTTTCGGTCAAGAAAAGTTGTCTTCATATCTGCCATTTTCAGGTTCGGTTAATAATACAGCTTGTCTAAATCAATTTTATCGCCAAGAGCCACCTTATTTAATCAAAGAGAGCTTAAATAAAGATCGCTACCCATTATGCTTTAATGGATTCACCACTATGTATTCTGGTGTCTCAAAAACACCATTATGGGTAGCTGAATATCTGAATCCAGATCGGCTGAGCCAAAAAATAAAAAGAGAAGACAGTTTCCATGAGGAGACTCGTGTAGCAGAAAAGCATCGAGCATTATTATCAGATTATCGTGGGTCGGGATATGACCGTGGTCATATGGCTCCAAATGCTGATATGCCAAATAAAGCTGCACAGTACGACAGTTTTTCTTTAGCCAATATGGTTCCTCAAGCTCCGCAGAATAACCAACAAATCTGGCGAGAAATTGAGGAAGCGACACGTGCAATCGTTACGAAGCAGAAACATGATGTGTATGTGATTACCGGGCCTGTATATAGTGGCAAAAAACTGAAAACTATTGGACGCGGTGTTATTGTTCCAACAGCGGTGTTTAAAGCCGTGTATATACCTAAAACAGGTGCTATTGGCGCATATTACGCTCCCAATAATAATTCACTACAGATGCAAGTGGTCAGTGTATGTCAGTTAGAAGAAGTGCTTGGCATGAATTTGTTTCCTCAACTTACATCTGAGCAAAAGCGAAATACTTATAAATTGCCATTAAAAGCCAATCAGGTCAAAGCCCAACAAGCCATAGAGTATTCGCACTGGGATGCCGAAAGCCAATGTGCAGTTGATATCTCAACAGATCAACTCAAAGCGCTGCAAAAAGAGTTTAGTAGTCAAAGCGTACCTGTCAATACAACCGCAACGAATCAAGAGGCTAAGATCGATGAACAAGCACAAGATGCAATCGTGAAAGAGTTGGTTCAAGCGTTGTTGCAATATTTATTACAAATCCTTAAATAAAAAAAGCTCGAATTCGCCCTGAAGATTCATTTATCTTCAGGGATTGATATTTATAAACTTAAAGAGATTTGCCATGTTTAAGCCTTTTGAAAATGGGACTGAGTCACATTCCATTCATGACTTGACGCTTGAAAACGATCTTGATCGTGTGAGTATTTATGGCAACTTGCAAATCACCAAAGATCAAGCCGGTTTAGCCGCTGCGAAAGCGTTAAAACAATATTTAGATGCAATGGTCATCTACTTAGAAGATCAAAAAAATTTAGCAGAAAAAATAGAAACGACGGCTGAGAATGAAATAGAAAATCCTTTCTTGTGATTCATCAATCATCTTTGGACTGAAGACTTAAATTCACAATCATCAAGTGCGAATATGATGTTGAATACGCCACTGTTGGGGTGTCATCTTCATCCACTGACGAAATGCGCGTTGGAATGCACTTTGTTCAGAATAACTGAGCAATAACGAAATCTCATGTAAGCTGAGATAAGGATCTTGTAGATATTGAATCGCTAGAAGTTTGCGGACTTCTTGAACACGCTGCTGATAGGTATCACCTTGATTTTGTAAATGGCGCTGAAGTTGTCTGACGGACATTCCCACTTGATCTGCGACAGTTTGAATTTGATAATTGTGTCTCTGTATTCCAATCAGAATGGCTTGCTGTAACCGCTCATCGATTTGTGTGTTGTTGGGGAGTCGACTTAACAAATCTTGAGCTTGTTGCATCAGGAGTTTTTGTAAAGTTTGATCAGCTTGTTTAATCGGTGCTTGTAGGAGCTGGCTTGGAAAAGTAAGCTTGACATGAGGCTGAGAGAATTTTACTTTGCTCTGAAAAAAACGCTCATAAATCGCAATATTTTTTGGTGCTGGAAAGCGAAAGTGAATTTCTTGAATATGTAAATGCTCAATACCCGCATAACGTTTTAGAAATTCAACCAATAATGCCATCGCAATTTCATCCGTGATTTGTGTCGACAAATGCATCGGCAAATCTTCCCAACGTACGCTAAATACGCCTTGCTCCAGATCAACGGCGAGAGGTGTACCATCATAAATTAAACGATGATATTCATGATAACGGGTGAGTGCTTCTGCTAGGTTATCGCATGATAAAGCGATATACGCGATAATGCCTAAATGTTGCGGTTTGACCCATTGAGCAATTTCTAACCCTAAAGCAGGTTGTGGGTGTGCTTCATAAATTTCATTTAATATTTCACGCCAAATGCTAAAGTCAAAGCGCTCAGCTTGCTGAATACTTGCCAATTTTGCAGAAATAGGGAGACCGTTCTCTTCACAATAATTATGTAAGAGATGTCCAAGTCCACCATGAACCGAGCCTGAATAATCCTTTATCTGCTGCATGTGATTAATACTTTTCTTGTTTTATCAATTGAAATCACGATGAGTTATTAAGCCTGTTTTTACAGTGCCATACAAGCGCTTTTTCTACCATACGACATTGAAAAATATGTCGTGATTTGTCAATGAAAATTTTATCTTGCGTCAATGGTTGAGAGCTTGAGTTAGATATATTGAAAGAAAAGAAACAGGGATTTTGAACATGATTAAAGGTTTTGTTGCAGGCTTAATCATTGCCAATGGATTTGAATGGGTCGCGCATAAATATGTTCTACATGGTGTACACCGTCCGGGTAAAGCGAGGTTTAGTCCTGTGCCTAAAAATATGGAATCTCATTGGGCACATCATCGTGAAGTTAGAACACAAGATTTCCATGATGAGGGTTATGTAGAGGGAATCTCAAATTGGCGAACAAAAAATGAAATCGTATCATTGGGGATTGTTGCTGCTGTATTTGGAACAGCATTTTATCCAATCTCGAAAGGCATGAGTTTATCCGTGCTTTATAGTGCTTGTAACTACTACTACACGCATCGCAGAGCTCACCTCGAACCTCATTGGGCAAAAAAGAAAATTCCTTGGCACTATGACCACCATATGAACGCCAATCAAGATGCAAATTGGTGTGTCACTAAGCCTTGGTTTGATTACATTTTAGGGACACGTGTCATTTCAACGCCAGATTTGAAGGAAGATAACCCTTTAGGGGTGCAGTTACCGTCTTTTATTTCAAAACGAGTCAATCATATTGTTGAACAATATTTCCCCGCAAAGTGGGTTGAGCAGAAAGCAGCGCGTTCCGATATTTCAAAAAAAGCTTTGGCTATAGTGGAGTAAGTCAGATTAGATATGGAATTGGCTGAATTGACGTCTGATTTGTCATGTTTGGTCAATAAAATATGTAGCTTTTGTCAAGATTTCGTGCAGATCTGTCATTTATGATATGAGATGAATAAATCGGAGAATGAAAATCTGATGGTAGAACTCTCCAGTTTATCGCTTTGCATAACGAACCAAGCGCTGTTTTTTCTTGGTTTTTAGGGCCTTCGGGCTCTTTTTTTTGCAAAAAAAAGAGGCATTTGCCTCTTTTTTATGGGGCGTGATTAAAGACGCATTTCAATGCCTTGTTCAGCTAAATATTGTTTTGCTTCCGGGATGGTGTGTTGACCAAAGTGGAAGATAGAGGCTG
Organism: Acinetobacter sp. 24-47-66; assembly: GCF_056779755.1. Lineage (NCBI taxonomy): Bacteria > Pseudomonadati > Pseudomonadota > Gammaproteobacteria > Moraxellales > Moraxellaceae > Acinetobacter > Acinetobacter sp. 24-47-66. Next base: position 27,568 of record NZ_JBWYIL010000003.1, on the reverse strand, counting down.
CAAGCACCGCATCAGCACCCCCTTGTAAAATTCCGTCTGCTAGATGTTGAAGATTACCCACACCACCTGAAGCAATCGTTGGAATCGTTACACGATCATTAATGTGACGCATCAATGCTAAGTCATAACCAGCTTTTGTACCATCTGCATCCATTGACGTAATGAGCAATTCTCCTGCGCCGTATTCTGCCATTTTCACAGACCATTCAATCGCATCGATACCCGTTGGTTTGCGACCACCATGTGTGAAAATTTCCCACTTATTTTCCCCCGTTTTTTTTGCATCAATCGCAACTACAATACATTGTGCACCAAAACGTTGAGAGGCTTCTTGAACGAATTCAGGATTAAAGACAGCAGCTGAGTTAATACTGACTTTGTCTGCACCAGCGTTAAGCAATAAACGAATATCTTCAACTTTACGAACACCGCCACCTACGGTCAGTGGTACAAATACAGTTTCAGCCATACGCTCAACCGTACGGTAAGTGGTGTCACGCCCATTAGATGTTGCAGTGATATCGAGAAAAGTAATCTCATCTGCACCTTGTTCGTTATAACGACGTGCTACTTCAACTGGGTCGCCTGCATCACGAATATCAAGGAATTGAACACCTTTTACAACTCGACCGTTATCTACGTCGAGGCAAGGAATAATACGTTTAGCAAGCATAATTTTTTCCAAAAATAACAGCCGATTATGAAACTTACAGACTTTGGTGCTACACCTTGGTAGTCGGAGCAGGTATTCTATCAAAATAATGTAAGTTTTTTCGCAGGTTTTTTTATGTCGGTTTATACCACTTTGACTTTAAAGGAAGTTCAGGATTTTGCTACGCCTTATGGATTAGAGGTGATTGACCTGATTCCGATTCAAGGAGGTATTCAAAATACGAACTATTTTCTAGTTTGTGCAGATCAAACCGAATTTGTTTTAACAATTTTTGAAGATATGGATGAGCAAGGCGCAGGTGAACTCGTCCCTGTACTTGAGCATCTGGGTCATGCAGGTCTGCCTGTGCCTGTACCTTTGAAACATTCAGGACGTTCGATTCAGATCTTAAAAAATAAACCTGCACAAATTGCGCCTAGAATGCGTGGCAAGCATCCTATGCCTTCATCACTTGAACAGGTTCAGTCCATTGCTATTGCACAGGCTCAAATACATGTGGCTCTCGATAACTTTCCCTTAGAGCGCGCAGAGTATCGTAATCATGATTATTGGTTAAGTGTGGCTCAGCAGCTTCGACCTACGCTAAATCCAGCCGATCAAGTATTATTAAATAGTTTGTTAGGTTTATATGACGCTCTTACCGCAATGTACCCTGATCGTCCACGAGGTTTTATCCATTCTGACCTATTTAGAGATAACACTTTATTTGAAGGGGCTACTTTAAAAGGGATACTCGATTTTTATGAGTTGAATAAAGATGAACTTTTGTTTGATATCGCCATTACGATGAATGATTTCTGTACAGAATATCCAAGTGTTCATTTGAATGAGGAAAAGGCCTTAGCATTCTTGGAGGCTTATCAAAGTGTACGTGAAATGACCAGTGATGAAAAATCATGCCTAGAACTCTATTTAGCGATGGCAGCTGGACGTTTTTGGATGATGCGTTTGCTAGTGGCTCAAAAGAACAAAGAAATGGGGCGTGTTGGCGAGGATATTTTGCAAAAAAATCCTTTAGAAATGCGCAATATGCTGGTTGAACGATTAAAATTTGTCACAGCTTAAAAATTTAAAAAATCTGGGGGAAATATGCGTGATCAAGGTCGTCTAGTTGAATGGTTTGATGAAAAAGGCTATGGATTTATTCAACCCAATGATTCATCCAAAGATCGCGTTTTCCTTCACATTAAAGATTTTGCCAAACCAGGCCCAAGACCGATTCCAGGTTGTGCTTTGGAGTATATCGTTCAATTGGATGGTCAAGGTCGATTTAAAGCGAAACAAGTAACATACTTAAAAGCGACTCAGGCAAAAAAAGTAAAAACGAAGCCGCGTCATTCACCAGTTACTCAACAAAAAATGCAACCGATGCAAGTAGCGATTATTGCTTATATCTTGACGCTTGCTACATTAGTCCTATTGGGGCTATTGAGTATGATGGTGGTGTTGGTCATTTTATTGATGAACCTGATCACCTATGGCTTATATGCACACGATAAAGCGGCGGCTCAACAGGGGAGTCAACGTGTACCAGAAAATACATTACATGTGGTTTCTATATTAGGAGGATGGCCGAGTGCTTGGCTTGCTCAGCAACGCTTGCGTCATAAAACACAAAAACAACCATTTCGAAAAATTTATTTCTGTACTATAGCGTTTAATATACTGATTATTTTATGGATAATTTCACCATTTAATGGTTTGAAATTATAAAGCCTCAAAAAAATTAAAAAGGTGACTTTATGAATTATACAGCTGATCAAGATCCAAACCGCAGCTTAACGATTTTACTTTATATCCTGTATATCATCGCTATTTTTTCAGCAGGTATTTTGGCGGTTATTGCGCTAATTATTAACTATTGGAAACGATCAAAAGTACAGGGCTCAATTTTTGAAAGTCATTTTACTTGGCAAATTCGTACTTTTTGGTGGTATTTAATTTGGAATATCATCGCGTTCCTGCCGTTTTTATTCTTATTCTTCACGGGTGACAATCCTAATGCCTTTGCTGGTGTAGCACTGGGTGCAACAACATTCTGTATCGCAGTGATTGGTTTGTCATGGGTTTGGATTGTTTATCGTGCGATCAAAGGAATTATTAAGGTCAATGATAACGAGCCAATGTATCAATAATTAAAACTCATGAATGAGGTGGTGTCATGATTATTGAGCATGTTCATTTAAATATCAAAATGAACCAGAGTGAAGCATTCGAAAATGCTTTTAAATTAGCTAAAGACATTATTTCACCAATGAAGGGGCTAAATGCGGTTCAGCTGATTAAAAATACGAATAATGAACATGCTTATATTTTACTGATTTACTGGGACAAACTTGAAGATCATACGGAAGGTTTTAGGCAGTCAGAGGCGTATTTAAAATGGAAGGAACTCTTGCATCCCTTTTATACGCCTATGCCTGAAGTGCAGTATTTTCAACCATGTATGATGTTAAAGCTAAAAGAGCCCCAATAAGCTTATTCTTTCTTCTTAAATTTTGGTCTCCACTCACTGGTAATTACACCGAGCACAACCAACACGCCACCTAAAATTGAGAGCATAGCTAAACGCTCACCTGCTAATCTCCCAATCAAAGCCGCCCAAACAGGTTCGCCAGAATAAATAATCGCAGCCTGTGAAGGATCAACCACGCGTTGAGCCCAGTTCATGACTAACTGAATGATTGCACTTGCAAGTCCTAATCCTCCAATAATCACAACGAAGATCCAGTTAAACTCAGGGAGTTGTGTTTCACCCACCAATGGTGCCATTAGAAAACAAATTAACGATGCAAAAATGAGTTGTAATATCGTCACTCGGCGTAAATTGACTCGAGGCGCAAAGTAACTAATGAGAATAATTTCAAGTGCAATCGCAATTGATCCTATCAAGGTAATGATCTGACCAAATTCAAGCCGAATAGCACCAAACCCATTGCCTGTTAAGAAAACTAAACCTACAAAGGCGAGTCCTGCCCCTATCCATGTCATGACATGTGGCCTTTTGTTAAAGAGCAACCACAATAAGATGGGAACCAACGGCACATAAAGTGCTGTCAAAAAGGCAGACTCGCTACTGGTGATGGTCTGTAAGCCAATGGTTTGCGTTCCATAGCCAATTGCAATCACTGTTCCAATGCAAAATCCTGCCCAAATATCTTTGGCACTAAAATTTTTACAATATTGAAGTGAGATGAGACCAACAGCCAGCGCAGCTGCTGCAAATCGAAAGGCAACGAAAAGCACTGGTGTGCTGAAGCTCAATCCATATTTGACTGTTATGAAACTGGCACCCCAAATCATCGTAATTGCAATGAGGGCAAGTTGTGGTGTTTTGGTTTTAAGGGTAGGAGATAAATTCAACATATTTTTTAAGTAAGAAAAAAGAGGTCCTAAGACCTCTTTAGAAACATGCGCTATTAGAGCGCTTGTTCATCAAGTAATAATTGAGCTTCACGAAGATTTAAAGTGCCTTCATAAATTGCACGACCAGTAATCGCACCTAAAATACCAGGCTGACCTTTTAAGTTGCGAACGTCGTCAAGATTGGTCACACCGCCTGAAGCGATCACAGGTAAACCTGAATAAGTCGCAAGATTAACTGTTTGTTCGATATTCACACCTTGCATCATGCCATCACGTGCAATATCGGTATACACGATACTAGATACACCAGCATCTGCAAAGCGTTTAGCTAAATCAGTTGCTTTTACGTCAGTTACATTTGCCCAGCCATCAGTGGCGACCATGCCATTGATTGCATCAATACCGACAATGATGTGACCTGCGAATTTTCTACAAGCTTCCTCAACAAACTCAGGTTCTTTGACTGCTTTTGTACCAATAATGACGAATGATACACCTGCATCTAAGTAGTGTTCGATGGTTTCAAGAGAACGGATGCCACCACCAATTTGAATTGGCAGTTCAGGTTGTGCTTTTGCAATCGCTTCCACAACAGGTTTGTGAATAGGTGTACCAGCGAAAGCACCATTTAGATCAACTAAATGTAAACGGCGAGCGCCAGCGTCTACCCAATGTTGTGCTGTTGCCACAGGATCATCAGAGAAAACGGTATCGTCTTCCATACGACCTTGTTTTAAACGGACACATTTACCATCTTTAAGGTCAATTGCAGGGATAATCAGCATGCTTTCGCTCCTTGCCAGTATTCTGGAGTTTATTCGCAGCAATCTTAGCAAAGAAACATCAAATGAGCGAAGTAACAATGAAAAAAAACCGTCAAAACAATGTTGACGGTTTTTTATACGAACTTTGAATTAAATGTATGGTGTTGTATCTAAATTAGAGATTAGATCAAAGCTAGTTGGTGTGATACTGGTTGGGATTGCACCTAAAGCATTTGTGATCTCTCCCGTGAATCCTACAAGATCACCCACGACAGGAATCGATGACAGAGCATCTGTAACAGGTGCTAAATCATCCAGTAAATTATCTAATGTTCCTGAGACATCTCCTAATGTTCCTGTGACACTGCCTAAAGGATCATCAATGAGACCAGTCACGAGATCAAGAGGTTTGGTACTTGCTACATAATCTCCCGTTTCACTCACGAATCCCAAAAGATTTGAAGAAGTTTCTCCGACAACATCTACGACAGCACCTAAACCTGGCACTTGGCTTAGCAGGTCGGTCACGGGATCGGCTAAACCAGCGACCTCACCTACAACATTTGAAACATCTTTGATGGTTTGGCCTACAGTTGCAGTAGTGCCATTCAATGCAGTATTAATGCCCCCTAATAGATCTCCCTTCGAAAAATCATCAGCGATAGCGTGTAAGCCTCCGCTTAAATTTCCTAGTAAATTATTTTCAAGATTGAGTACCGATTCCACTGTATCTCCGATCAGTGGCAATTCTGTTAACTTATCCGTTAATGGTTTGGTCAGCGTCCCTACTGTGTCAACAACGGTATCTACAACTGTCGTTACGGTTTCTAGAATAAAACCAACTGCTTTCGTAATTCCCTGTAAAGCAAGGCTTAGAACGCCACTGATTTTTCCAGTAAAAAGTTTAAACATGTGCAGATTGCTCCAAAATATATGTGGTTAGTGTTGGATCTTTGTTGTTTCAGCAAGTTCATAATTAACAAAGAAAAAAATCTCAGACAAATCGAAAAAAAACAATATAAGTGGAATAATTTTGAAGATATGCCGTAAAAACAGCAACTTAATACAACACAAGGGTAATGTTTAAAAATGTTAACAAAATCAATTATTTATTGTGGCTTAATTTGGTGCTTGATAGAATAAATGTACACTTATAATGCATGAATATTATCGAGTAGCATGGTGTAAATACCTAAAATGCCAACTTGTTCGATTCGTTGATTGATTTTGTGAATTTTGTGTATTTTTTTAATGATTAAAATTGGTGCTCATTGTCTTTACATAAGTTAACAATTAATCATTGGGTCAATTTATTTTTCTTTTTAATTCAAACTGAGTAATGAGAAAAATTAGATCACACTTTTATTTGTGAATTATCTATATTGAAAATAATTTCAATTTCATCTGATTTGTTTGGCAATATTAGACTCAACTGCATAGGCTTAATGTTAAATTGAAACTGCAGACAGTGAATAAGATTTGGACAGAAGCGATGGCAGTTCAAGAAGATGATTTATTTAGCGAAGGTGCTAAAAAACTTAGAAAATTGATCAAAGAGAAAAACATTAAACCGACTGATGTGGTGAATGCATTGGGAGTCTCTAAGGAAACGCTGTCGAAATGGGTGCAAGAGTCAACTCCTGCCAATGCTCAACATCTAGTTGAATTAGCGAAAGTACTGAGTGCTGCAGAACGATGGGTTTCAGACGCTAAAGATGGTAAAAAATCAGAAAGTTTTAAACAGTATCCTTTGAAGGATGAGTTGGCTTTAAAAGATGCAACGCCAGAACAATTAATTTCAGAACTTAAAAGTCGTTATGCTGCGCTGAATCTAAAAGCAGAAATTAAAGTAACTGTTGAGCCAATTGAAGGTGGCTTTGTCGTAAAAGATATTTAGAGTAAAGTCTGAAAAAAAGCTCACTGAAAACAGTGAGCTTTATTATGGCTTTAAATTTTCCACTCTACAAAATTTTTCAACAACTGTAAGCCAGCTGTATGACTTTTTTCTGGATGGAACTGCGTAGCAAACAAATTATCTTTATGGATTGCGGTGCAGAATTCCAAACCGTAGTTACATGTCGCAGCAATGATCTCAGATTGTTTCGGTTCAACATAGAAACTATGTACGAAATAGAAACGAGCATCTTGATCAATGTTGTTCCACATTGGATGGCTTGGATCTGCTTGGTGTACCTGATTCCAACCCATATGGGGAACTTTTAAACCTTCAATATCTGGAAAGCGTTTAACAGCACCATCAAAAATGCCTAATGCATCTGCACCACCATTTTCTTCAGAGTGTTGCAGCAGAGCTTGCATGCCGACACAAATCGCAAGGACAGGCTTGTTGAAAACGGCATTGCGTACAACCTCGTCAATGCCAGCCTCGTGCATACCTTGCATGCAATCACGCATTGCACCAACGCCTGGGAACACAATTTTATCTGCTTGAGCAATCAGCTTAGGATCATTGGTCACATCAACGGTTGCACCAACATGCTCAAGTGCTTTTGCTGCTGAGTGAAGATTTCCCATGCCATAATCAAGAAGGGCAATACGGGTCATTACAAAGTACCTTTGGTTGAAGCTACAGTATTTTCTGCACGTGGATCTACTTCACAAGCCATACGAAGTGCTCGTGCAAATGCTTTAAATACACTTTCAATTTGGTGATGGCTATTTTTACCTTTCAAATTGTCTATGTGGAGTGTCATTAATGCGTGATTCACAAAGCCTTGGAAAAACTCAGAGAATAGGTCGACATCAAAAGTACCAATGCGCGCGCGCGTAAATGGAATGTCCATCCATAAGCCAGGGCGGCCTGATAGGTCAACAACGACACGACTCAAGGACTCATCAAGTGGTGCATAGAAGTGACCATAGCGACGTAAACCTTTTTTGTCACCTAAAGCCTGTGCAAATGCCTGACCAAGGGTAATACCACAGTCTTCTACTGTATGGTGATCATCAATTTCTAAATCGCCGTCGCAATGAATATCGATATCAAATAAACCATGACGCTTGATTTGGTCGATCATATGGTCTAAAAATGGAACACCTGTATTGAGGGTGCCTTGACCAGTACCATCAAGATTCACGCGAACACGAATTTTGGTTTCGTTTGTGTTTCTTACCACTTCACTGATACGTTGCGTCATAGACACGTTCCTCAAAAACGTTAAAAATGATGAATGTAGATTTTCGATGTCACGAAAGTGACAGCATATTAGATTGCTCAGGAGGGTTAATCAATGCCTATAACCGTACATGCAATAACTTCGCTTGATAATGTTGAAGTTCGTGAACAGCTTGAGCGCTTATATGACACCAGTCCAGAATTTAGTGACGGACAAGATGCCATTGAACAACTTGAGCAAAACTTAGCTCAGTATACCTTACTTTACACGGCAGAATTTAATACAAAGATCATTGGGGCCATTTGGTCAACTGGACAAGGTGAAAGTCGAACGCTTGAAAATATCGTAGTTCATCCGGCTAACCGTGGACGTGGTGTCGCAGAGCGCTTAGTGAGTGAAGCATGTCGAATGGAAGAAGAGAAAGGCGTCAACCATTTTGAGCCTGGATGTGGTGCAATACATCGTTGTTTAAGTAGTTTGGAAAAAATTTAAAACTATTGTTCGATTTTAAATATTAAAAGTCAGTCAATACTGGCTTTTTTTATTGGATTTGTATGTATTTACATCGAATAATCTAAAGGTTGTTTTAAAAACATCCATTTGTTTAAATATCCCAAAAACTTGCTTGACTATATCGAGATGAAACTGTTTAATACGCGACATCGGCGTGATAGCTCAGTTGGTAGAGCAACGGATTGAAAATCCGTGTGTCCCCAGTTCGATCCTGGGTCTCGCCACCATATTCTTTTAAGAATTTGTATTTTCAATCTCTGATCCCATCAGAGATTTTTTTTGGGTAAAATTTACTCGAACAAATAAAAAATGCATGATTTTTATTGACTATTGAGCTCAGTTACGGCTTAATACACCCCATCGGCGTGATAGCTCAGTTGGTAGAGCAACGGATTGAAAATCCGTGTGTCCCCAGTTCGATCCTGGGTCTCGCCACCATATTCGAAAAATCCTCAACAATGTTGAGGATTTTTTTTGCTTATAAAATAATACAAAATGAATCGAAGTCATTCATCATCCATTTTTTTTGATGTGCTAAGGTTGATTTCTCGATCAAATTCAGAATAAAAAATGAAAGACCTATTTTCTGATCAAAGTGAGCTTTATCAACAAGCTCGTCCAAGTTATCCACAAAGTGTGATTGACGAAATCTTCAAATATGTTCAGAACTATGAAATGGCTTGTGATTGCGGGGCAGGTTCAGGCAAATTCACCCGCTTATTGGCTCCGCATTTTAATCAAGTCATTGCAACGGATATAAGCGCAGCACAACTTCAGCAAGCCCCAGCAATAGATAATGTAATTTACCGAATTGATAATGCTGAACATAGCAATTTTAAAGCACAATGTTTTGACCTGATTACAGTTGCCCAAGCCATTCATTGGTTTGACTTCGAGTTATTTTTTCAAGAGGTCTATCGAACACTGAAGCCCCAGGGTGTCTTTGCAGTGATTGGATATGGGCTTATTGAAGTGGAGAATGAGGAGCTTCAAAGCTGTATTGAAAAGCTATATCACCAAGTATTGAAAACATATTGGGAGAGTGAGCGTCACTATATTGATCTGAAATATCAAACGATTCCATTTCCTTTTGAAGAAATCCCGACCTGTGAGCAGCACATGCATTGTAAATGGCGGATTGATCAATTGATTGATTATTTAAATACATGGTCAGCTTTAAAGAAATATCTTAAACAAAATACGCAAGCCGATAATCAGGCGACACAAATATTAAATCAGATGAGCCAATATGCCTTAACTTTGAATGATGATACCAGTCATAAATTTAATATTCGATTCCCAATATTTTTACGGATCGCTAAATTGATAAATGCTCCTGTTTTATAAAATTTCTTAATGGTCGTGAATGAGTCTTTTAGCAAGGCATACAACTTCTTTTTCGTCATATCCCAATTGTTCATAAAAATTTTGAATATCAATAAATTCTTTTTGCACTAAAAGCTGAACTTCTGGACAACCAAGTGCAATCAATCTTTTTTCCAAATGTTGAATCAACGCTGTAGCAACACCATTCCGTTGGTGATTGGGATGTACCGCGAGGTAATTGATCCACCCCCGATGACCGTCGTAACCACCCATTAATGTGGCGATAATGAACTGATCTTTCACAGCTACTAAGAATAAGTCATCTTTTTGTGCAGCTTTCCTAAAAATATCAATTTCTGGATTATTCCATGGTCGTGTTAGATCACATCTTTCCCAGAGTTGAATGATGTCTTCTAAGTCAGTCTCAATATAAGGACGAATGATAAACATGATGCGCTCAATGTTGGTTAATTTTAATACAGAGATTAGCCTACTCTGATGAAGTTCATAACTCATAATCATCTTATGTGTCTATTTTCTGCTTTACATTTATGCATTCTTTTTTTAGATAGGAAGATAAATATTAATAAAAAAGATTTGTCTGTGACATGAGTCTAACAATTCTTGTTAAGTAAACGATATTTAAGATAAATGGTAGTTGTTTTTGGCTGGAATGTTTTTAAAGATGGCTTTTATTACGTTCAGTGAGAGCGATGGGGAATGAGGCAATTTAAGCAAGTTTTGTGGGGAATCTGTGCTTGGGGTCTTTCGAGTTTGAGTTGGGCGGCACATCCTAACAATGGAAATTTTGAATTACTGCCAGACGATCAGTTAAGTTTGGTCAATGCTTTAGGTATTGAGGAATCTCAAATTCGTGAAATTACATCTTTTAAATCTCAGGAATTAAATCATTTAGATAATTTCGTGAGTGATAGAAAAAGGATTCATTATACAAAGGATGAAGAGCAACCTTTTAAAGCGCTTATGGACTTAACATCTATGAACTCTTTACAATTCAACGCACAGGTTATGGAGCAGCGGTTTGATCTTCAAAATCGGCAGATTTACATTAAATTTGGTCCAATTCGTGTTGACCGAATGGAGATGCAGTTAAATATGAACGGAGTTTACCAATTAGGTCATATTTTAAATCCGCCACAAGCACTTTTTTAGTCAGCTAAATTTTGACTCCATTGATATTGATTTGATGTCCCATAAAAAGAACCTCTATTAAGATGATTCTTTTGGGATTAAAGCCTGTGCATATCTTCGGTGTTTTTCTTGCCTAATTATTAAAGTAACGCATAAAAAAGAATCCCCAAAGATGGGGATTCCTTTTAGATTAAAGCCTACGCGGACTTCGTCTTTATCTTAAGTAAAAAAGAAAAGCAGTGCTTTCTTTTTTACTCAGGCTTTAGGCCTTCAGCTTTTTCTAAAGTTTCATCATTGTTGAAGAACTTTTCACGTTGTTCTTCAAGAAATTTCTTTGCATCAGCTTCAAAGACATTTAAACGTTTTTCATTGATTAAAGTAGTTTGATGCTTTAACCATTCGCCCCATGCTTGCTTAGAAACACTATCAAATAGTTCCTGACCTTTAGGACCAGGGAATGGTGCAAAATCCAAACCTTCCATTTCTTTTTGATACTTACGGCAAAATACTTGGCGAGACATATCAATACTCCAAAAATATAATCAGAAATTAAGCGTAAAGAGCTTCTAAACGCGCATAAGCACGCTCAATTGCTGCTTCAACTTGAGCTGGTGCTGTGCCACCGATGTGGTTACGTGCATTGACAGAAGCTTCTAAAGTTAATGCTTTTTCAAAGACGTCAGCTTGAATTAAATCAGAGAATTGTTGAAGTTGTTCAAGCGTAAGTTCTGATAAATCCTTACCTTCTTGTACCCCAAGCGCAACTGCTTTACCGACGATTTCATGTGCATCGCGGAATGCAACACCATTTTTTACCAAGTAATCAGCAAGGTCAGTTGCTGTTGAGAAACCACGCAGCGCTGCTTCGCGCATTTCAGGAATATTTGGAACAAGTGCAGGAATCATGTCTGCGAAAGCCATCAAAGAGCCACGAACTGTATCGATAGCATCAAATAGTGGTTCTTTATCTTCTTGATTGTCTTTGTTATATGCCAAAGGTTGACCTTTCATGAGGGTAAGTAGACTCATTAAGTCACCATATACACGGCCTGTTTTACCACGAACAAGTTCAGGTACATCAGGATTTTTCTTCTGAGGCATAATCGAAGAGCCTGTGCAGAAGCGGTCAGGAATATTCACAAACTTGAATTGTGCAGATGTCCAAAGAATTAATTCTTCAGACATACGAGATAAGTGCATCATGATGAGTGATGCCGCAGCATTAAACTCAATACCAAAATCACGATCAGATACAGCATCTAATGAGTTTTCTGCAACTGCTTCAAATCCTAAAAGTTCTGCTGTATAAGCACGATCGATTGGATAAGTGGTACCTGCAAGCGCAGCAGAACCTAAAGGCATACGATTCACGCGTTTACGGCAGTCAATCAAACGTTCTGAGTCACGTACCAGCATTTCAAACCATGCCATTAAATGATGTCCAAACGTCACAGGCTGTGCAGTTTGAAGATGTGTAAAGCCTGGCATGATTGTATTAGTATTTTTAGCAGCCAAGCCTAGAATGCCTTTTTGTAGTTTGTGTAATAACCCTAAGATGGCATCAATTTCATCACGTACATACAAACGAATATCCGTTGCTACTTGGTCATTACGGCTACGACCTGTATGTAATTTCTTACCTGTAATCCCAATACGTTGTGTTAATCGAGATTCAATGTTCATGTGAACATCTTCTAAATCAATACGCCATTCGAAGTTGCCAGCTTCAATGTCCGCTTTAATTGCGGTTAAGCCTGCGATGATGTCATCACGCTCTTGTTCAGTGAGTACACCGACTTTTGCCAACATCGTTGCATGTGCGATTGAACCTGCAATATCTTGTTTATAAAAGCGTTGGTCAAATTGAACAGATGCTGTAAATTCAGCGACAAAGGCATCAGTTGCTTCGGAAAAACGACCGCCCCACATACCTGAAGTTTGGGCTTGTGACGGATTAGAGGAATTAGAAGATGTGGTCATGTCGGCTCAGTAAAAGAAAAAGCAGTAATTTTGCATCAAGTATAACAAATTCAAATCAAGATGCCGAAGTCTTGCCTATGGATAATTCTTCAAAAGATAAACAAGAATTTATCGACGCCAATTTCTTTGTACGTATTGGACAATGGCAATATTTTGCAGAGCTGTTTATTGCCAGTATTTTTTTGGCGTTATTGCTGTGCCTAGCAGAGTCACAGTCTTGGTCAAATTTACAGACATCACAGGTGATCAGGTATGTGCTTTATATCAATTGGGTGGTATTGGTCTTTATCGCCGTAATTGATTTATTTAGGGGGTTTTGGCAAAAACTAACCACTTGGCAGTCTGCGATTTATACATTTGTACTATTAGAACTCATCATCCTGTTCACTACTTGTAGTTTGAATTTTCTGTTTTTTTGGGGAAGTAACTTTTCTTTACAAAAATTTTCATGGTTACTTTTATTTGATCATGTGATTTTACATATGAGCTATGGCGTATTGTTGATCACTTTTTGTTTACGATATATCTATGTTCGGGGTGAGTGGTTAAAGCAGCAACAAGGTGAATTGAATGCTCGAATTCAAGCCATGCAAGCAAGAATACATCCACACTTTCTTTTTAATAGTTTAAATAGTGTGGTGAGTCTGATTGGGAGTGATCCAGATAAAGCAGAGCAAATGCTCATCGATCTTTCAAGGCTGTTTAGAGCAAGCTTTCAAGAGCTTAAAATTGTCACATTAAAAGAAGAAATCCAATTGTGTGAACATTATTTGGCGGTTGAAAAGCTAAGGTTGGGTTCGAGATTAAATGTGGAATGGAATATCTTGCAACCAGAGCAGTTGGGCCAAGCAAGTATCCCTTTTTTAACTTTACAGCCTTTAATTGAGAATAGTATCTTTCATGGGGTGGAGAAAAAGTTAATTGATGCAAAGATTGTCATATTGGTTGAAATATTACAAAATCAAGTCACTATAGTCATTACTAACCCTTATATAGCCGATAAAATGGCCAATAGGGAGGGGAATGGTATTGCGATAGAAAACGTGAAACAGCGTTTGAAAGCACATTATGGGTATACGGTACAGTTTAGGAGTCATGCAGGTAATGGAATTTACACGACTGTAGTCCAGTACCAATATAAATAAAATCAAGTTAATACATTAAAATAAGCAACGTTAACTTGAGCAAGGAGGAACAATGGACATCCTAATTTGTGATGATGAGCCACTCGCGGTTGAGCGCTTATCTCGCTTGGTCACTCAATTGGGGCATCAAGTTGTTGCAACTGCGCACCATGGAAAAGAAGCTTTGACCTTAGTGCAACAATATGAGCCTGATGTAATTTTACTTGACATCCAAATGCCTGAAATGGATGGTTTGACATGTGCTCAGCATCTTTCACAGCTAAACCCAATGCCCGCTATTGTTTTTTGCACGGCCTATGATGAGCATGCTTTGACTGCTATTCAGGCACAAGCGAAAGGCTATTTATTAAAACCGATTATCAAATCAGAATTAGAAAATACACTCAATAATTTAACTAAACTTACTCAAGCTCAAATGTCGAATATAGAACAAAAAGAAAATATGGAAGAAAAACATCAACGTCAGCAAATCGCTGCGAAAACGTATCGTGGTCTTGAACTCATTCCTATCGAAAATGTTTACTATTTTCTAGCTGATCAGAAATACGTAACAGTACGACACAAAAACGGCAGTGTGTTGATTGATGAGACTTTAAAAGATCTAGAGCGTGAGTTTTCAAATAAATTTATACGAATTCATCGAAATGCGCTGATTGCATTGGATTATTTGGATGGATTGGAGTTGGTTGCTTCAGGCCAGTATCAAGTTCGTTGTCGTGAACTTGAAGAGAAATTGGCGGTGAGTCGCCGTCATTTACCTCTGCTCAGAGAAAGAATGCAAAATATTTAGTTGCCTAAAATTATAGATATTGCTGAACAATTTACTTGCAATTTTGGGACAGCAGGGTAAGTTTAGGATGTCTAAAGTTTGGCAGCATTAAAATGATCAAAACCTTAAAAATTGCAACTCGTCAAAGTCCATTGGCTTTATGGCAGGCGGAGCATATTCGTGAGCGACTTGAGACCCTACATGCTGGTCTAAAAGTTGAGTTGGTGACGTTTGTGACCCAAGGCGATAAAATTTTAGACACCCCTTTAGCCAAGATTGGTGGAAAAGGTTTATTTGTTAAAGAGCTTGAGGCTGCATTACTTGATGGTCGTGCAGATCTGGCTGTCCATTCCATGAAAGATGTGCCGATGGCGCTCCCAGAAGGATTAAGTCTTGCCGTGATTTGCGAGCGAGAAGATGCTTTAGATGCTTTTGTTTCGAATACTTATAGCAAGTTTGAAGATTTGCCCCTTGGTGCCAAAGTGGGAACCTCAAGTTTGCGTCGTAAATGTCAAATTTTAAAAGCCCGTCCAGATCTTGAGATTATAGATTTACGTGGAAATGTAGGCACACGACTATCTAAGCTTGATGATGGGCTTTACGATGCCATCATTCTGGCAAGTGCAGGCTTAAAACGTTTAGGTTTAGCAGAGCGTATTCGACACACGCTGGATGCACAGACGAGTTTACCCGCAGTTGGCCAAGGTGCATTAGGTCTTGAGTGTCGAGGTGACGATGCACGCGTATTAGAGTTGATTCGACCTTTATTACATCCAGAAACAGATGCGTGTGTTCGTGCAGAACGTGCATTTAATACTTATTTAGAAGGTGGATGTCAGGTACCGATTGCGGGATATGCGACTTTAAATGATCAACAGATTCAATTAGAGGGGCGCGTAGGCAGTGTGGATGGTCAAACATTATTGGTTGCTAAAGTAGAAGGTCCAGTTGAACAAGCTGAAACGTTGGGTGTTTCACTTGCAAAAGCTTTGATTGACCAAGGTGCTGCTGATTTATTAAAAGCACTGTATAAATAAAACAATGAAATGAAGTTTATCAATACTCGACCTGTAGATCGTGCTAAGCCTCTTAATGAGGCACTGGTACGTGCAGGATATGAGCCTATCGAGTTATCTGTACTAGAGTTGGCTGCTGTTCATTGGAGTGATGAACTTGATCAGCGCTTTCAGCAATTAATTTCAGCACAAGTGATTGTGGTTGTCAGTCCAACAGCAGTTGAAGTTGGCATGCGGTTTCTTGAAAAATCGGGACTTAGATTGACCGATTTAAATCATATCAAATGGATTGCGGTTGGTCGGAAAACAGCTGAAGCCCTAAGTCGATATGGTGTTAAAAGTTTAGTTCCAGATGTTGAAACTTCTGAAGGAATGTTAAGTCTTCCGGTTTTAACACAAAACGCTGATCTCAAACGTATTGCGTTTTGGCGGGGTGAGGGTGGTCGTCAGTTCATGATGCAGCAGTGTCGTGTTGCTAAAATTCAAGTGCTTAATTTTGTTTTATACTCCCGCTACTGCCCAAGTGATGCTCAAGATAAATTTAAACATCTACTTGAAGCATTCAATGCAAATCCACAACCTTATGCTGTATTGATTAGTAGTGAAGCCAGTTGGAAAAATTGGCTGAGTTTATGCAAAAATTATCCTATATTTATGCAACACGGTCATTACTTGGTTTTGGCGGATCGGTTATATCAGATCGTGTGTAAGTATCAACAGACCTCAAATACTAAATTTCAAATCACTCAAATTGCGGACTTAATGCCAGATACGATTTTGTCGCAGCTTGAAAGTGAACATAGGCACTCATGAAGAAAATTTTATATCTATTCATTTTAGGCTTAATCATTTGGTTGATTAAACTCAGCTATGATCATTTTTCATTACAAAAAAAAGTTGAGTTGCTACAACAAACTCAACATAAATCAGAGCAATTAGTGGCAAGTTTGAATGATCAGTTGGTAGCAATTCAGCGCTCAAATCAGCAGGTTTCGTCTCAATCCAATCCACCTCAGCAAAACAAGAATCAACAAGAAATTCAATTTGAAATCAATCCAATCAAACTCTTAAGTCAAAAATTAGAGCTAATTCAATTTGCCTTTGATCAACATGAGTTTGTATATGCGCTTGAGCAACTCAATCAACTGGATCAACTGGTTGAGCGCTTGGCTTTGGCAGATACATTGCAGGTTTCAATGCATCGAGCTGTTGAGCATGATCAAAAAATGATTCAACAATATGTTGTGGCAAAAAATATTCAAATTGCTCAGTTAGGAGACTTGCTTGAAAATATTGATGCAAATTTGAAAAATGAACAACAAGTACAGCAACTCACGAGTGATAACTCTTCGCAATCCTCATGGTTTGAGCGTGTATTCAAAGTTGAACGCGTTGATGAACAGATGCCGGTATTACTTAATCGAAGATTAGTTTTAAAAGAAGTTCAATTGAGAGTGTTATTTGCTCAAAGAGCACTACAACAAGGACAATACATTGATTATCAAAATGCACTGACCTCAATTATCGATGAACTGGATCAACTGCCTGATGCTGCGGCAATCAAAATAAAAAATAAAGCGAAACATCTCAAACAAACACAACTTTTACCTGTCCCTAAATTGAACAGTAAAGCAATTTTAGAGGGCTAATCATGAAACATATTTTTATAGTTTATGCATTAGTTGGTTTAATGATATTAGCCGTGTTAAGTGTGCTGAGTTATCAAGAAGGGCCAGGTTATATTTACATGCTTTGGCACGGTATTCAGATTCAAACGAACCTCTGGTTTGTTTCATTTTTTTTTCTATTCGTTGCTTTATCTCTTCATTTTTTATGGTTTTGGGTTGGAAAGATGAGATCAAGAGAGCAGCGTAAAATTCAACAAGTTACAGACTTTTCAAGGTTACATACGTATGAAAAATTAGGAGTTTTGTGGGTTTTGGAGGCAAACACAAAACAGCGAGAATATTTACAACCTGTGTTTGAGAATTCAGGATTACTCAAAGAGGTTATTCAATCTCGTATATGGTTGAAGCAAGATCGTATTGATGATGCGTTGAGTGTTTTACAACAAAGTCCTGCAGATGCTTTTGAATTGGCTGAACTCCAGCGTATTGAAATTTATTTAGCTCAAGAGCTTCCAGATCAGGCTTTAACCCATTTAGAGTTTTTACATGGTCATATGCTGTCACCTTGGTTAAAAGATCTTGAAGATGCTTATCAGCATAAGTTGAATCATCTATGGGGTAGATTTGCGATTCAATATCCATGGCATTATTTAAAAGCCACGCAATATGGTCATTTAGATTTGGAACATAAAAAGAAATGGCTTTTAAAGCTACTCAATGATTTTGACAACGTTTCAAATACAGATTTAGAGCTTATTCAAATTCGGTATGCTCAAATGAGTGATCAAATTGTGTCGTCTTCATATGGTATTAAATCGTTATGGTTAAAACTTATTTCTCGCATTCCTGAGATGGCTTTTGATGAAACTCAACTTTCTTTGTCTTTATTAGAAGAACGGTTCGATCAGGATATTTTTTATTTATGGTTTCAACAACAATTGTTAAAACAAAATCCTGATTATGAAATGCTTGAAAACCAGATTGATCATTTTGAAATGAAATATCCTGGATTACCGATTTTGAGTTTTTCTAAATGGCATATTTATACTGCGACTCATCGTGAACAGGATGCTGAGGCATTATTGCAATTATATCCTGATCACCCTTTAATGAACTATTTAAGAATTAAATCTGTATTAAAAGGCAATGCTGTATTAACTCAGCAATTGAACAGTGTCTTTGAGACCCATAATAAATTTATTCAATTTAAGTTATGAGAATGATGAATGAAACAAATGAATGAGTACAAAGTCATTACCCATCAAAAAGTCGCTTGGGGTGATATGGATGCTTTTGGACATGTCAATAATGTGATTTATTATCGCTATATTGAAACTGCTCGAATAGAGTATTTGAATCAATTAGAAATCTTAGCGTTAGATATTAATACTGTTGTGGCTTCAAATAGTTGTAAATATCTTAAACCAGTGTTTTATCCTGATTATTTACGCATTGGAACTAAAGTGGTTGAATTGCGTAACTCTGCCTTCAGGATGGAATATACAGTTTGGAGTGAGCAACAGAATGAAATTGTGGCAATTGCTGAGGCCGTTATAGTTTGTGTGGATAAAAATACAATGCAAAAGGTTTTGATTCCAGAGCATATTAGAGAAAAAATAATAGAAATAGACTCGGTTAATTAATGTGTTAAATTATTTGTTTTATTTATGTATATTAAATAACATGATGGATTGATTAAAATAATTTATAACAATAAGATGGCGCTTTATAAATCTAATAATGATATTGAATTTTTTGGAGTAAATGTTATGCCTGATATTAGTAATTTATCTGTTGAAGAGTTAAGAAAGTTAACTGCTGAAGCCCAAGCTTTGATCGAGTCTAAGAAAGATCAGGAAATTGAAGATGCTTATCATCAGATTACTCAAATTGCTGAATCAGTGGGTATGTCTTTAGAGCAATTCATTGAATATGGTGCACAAAAGCGTAAGAAAAGCACGCGTAAATCTGTAGAGCCTCGTTATCGTAATAAAAATAATACTGCGGAGACTTGGACAGGGCGTGGAAAGAAGCCACGTTGGTTGGTTGCAGAGCTTGAAAAAGGTGCCAAATTAGAAGATTTCCTTATCTAATTTCACTGATTTGTCATGTAATGACACTAATATTAAAAAAACCAAGCAAATCTGCTTGGTTTTTTTATAAGTGAATTGGAGAAGTGTAAAATTTATGCATAATACCAAGATAGAAAATTTTCAAACATTTTGCGGTTAATTAGACTTAGATGTTGGTATACATGGAATGATAAAAAAATCAAAAAAAATGGTGTGGTTAAGCGTCGCTATCTTCGCTTTTTTATTATTTGTTTTTTTACAAGTTCCAGCATCGTGGCTCATTGCTAAATTTTATAAAAATAATCAAATTTTAAAAAATGTCAGTGGCAATATCTGGCAAGGTCAAGCAGATTGGCAAAAAGGAAATCTTGCAGGTTCTGTCATCTGGCAAACACGTCCTCTCGATCTGATTTTATTAAGAGCTGGTGCCAACTTAGAAATACATAGTGGTCAGACGCAACTCAACGGTGTGGTGGGTTATGGGCTTGGAAAAAAAATAATTATCAAAAATATGAATGGAAATATTGCCCCTGAAACACTCAAAACATTTGTGGATTGGCAATGGCCTCAGAATAGTATTCAGTTGAAGGATGTAGCATTTCAATTCAAACAAAACGATGGTTTTGCAAAAACCGCCGGAGAGATGCAATGGGGTGGTGGTACGCTAACTTATACCTTTGCCCAGAAACAAGAACGAATGAATATGCCATCTTTAAAAGGGCAATTTTCAGACGAAGCTGGAAAACTGCTCATTGATGTACAAGATCAGCGCGGGCAAAAAATGGCCAACCTTAGTTTAGATCCTGCATTAATGTTGGATGCACAGGTGACCCAAAGATTATTAATGAATGTGCCTTCATATGATGGTAAAGCTGGTTTGGATACCTTTGTTGTCAGTACGAGACAGCCACTGCTGAGTGGAGGCTTCTAATGAAGGGATTCCAAGATAAGTTTTCACAAATTTCATTTAAAGATTTAGATCGAATTGCTCCGCTTACTTTATTTATTCTGATTTTAATCTTAATGTGGAAGCTCGCTTCATTATTTTGGTTGGTGGTTGCACCACCGCAAGTCATGCAAGTTGAGCGAGTCGCATTAGGTTCGCAGCAACCTCCTGTTCCGAATATATCGAGTTTCTCTTTGTTTCAAGAAACAGGTGCGCAAGTGAGTGGTGCTGATGCTAATTTAGCGCTTACGTTGCAAGGGGTTGTGGTTTCGACGCCAAGTAGTCAATCTTCAGCCGTGATTAAAGTGCGAGAGGTTGCTGATCGTTATACCATTGGACAAACTTTGGAAGGAAGTTCTTATCAGCTTTCAGAAGTATATTGGGATCATGTGGTATTGAAACAGCCGAGTGGTGCGACGACTGAGTTGAGATTTACTGGAATAGAGAATCTTAATCAGCCAATGGTACCTGACGCACAGCAAAATTCTGCTAACGTAACACCGAATTCTGGTCAAACGACCACTCAAAATGCCATTGGTCAGGCAATCAATCAAATTCAAGAAAATCGTGAACAATACTTAAGTAATATGGGTGTCAACACTGACAGTGGTCAAGGTTATGAAGTCACGGATCGAACGCCTGCATTTTTGAGAAGCAAACTGGGATTAAGACCTGGTGATCGCGTTTTATCCTTGAATGGGCAGTCAGTCGGTCAAGGACAAAGCGATGCACAACTGCTAGAACAGGCTAAACGAGAAGGTAAAGTTCGCATTGAAGTAAAACGAGGTGATCAAGTGATGACCTTCCAACAAGAATTTTAAAATGTGTAAATTTGCATAAAGTATTAGGAAATATAACAAGTTATGGATTTTTTAAATCGAAATCGGTCACTTTGGGCGATGGTCGCAGTAGCACCAGTATTGGCTGTCGCAAGTACCGCTGCGCAAGCGCAAACTTGGAAAATTAACCTGCGTGATGCAGATTTAACTGCATTTATTAATGAAGTGGCAGATATCACGGGAAAAAACTTCGCAGTTGATCCGCGGGTTCGGGGTAATGTGACGGTCATTTCAAATAAGGCTTTAAACAAAGCTGAAGTCTATGATTTGTTCTTGGGTGTGTTAAACGTTAATGGCGTTGTTGCTGTACCTGCGGGTAACACTATCCGCTTAGTCCCTGACAATAATGTAAAAAATTCAGGTGTGCCTTTTGATGCCTCTCGGAACGCACGAGGTGATCAAGTGGTCACTCGTGTCATTTGGCTGGAAAATACTAACCCCAATGATCTAATACCCGCGTTAAGACCACTCATGCCGCAATTTGCGCATTTGGCGGCGGTACAAGGTACAAATGCGCTTATAGTCTCAGATCGTGCGAATAATATTGCACAGCTTGAAACGATTATTCGTAATTTAGATGGAACGGGACAAAACGATATTGAGGCTATTAGCTTGCAGTCTAGCCAAGCTGAAGAGCTGATAGTTTTGTTGGATTCAATGTCTTCTACGGGTGGTGCCAAAGACATTTCAGGTTCTCGAGTACGTATTATCGCAGATGCACGTACTAATAGGATTTTGATCAAGGGTGATCCAAGTACTCGTAAACGCATTCGTCAAATGATCGAAATGCTTGATGTTCCTTCAGCTGATCGCTTAGGCGGTCTAAAAGTATTTAAGCTTAAGTATGCAAGCGCAAAAAATTTGGCTGAAATTTTACAAGGTTTAGTATCTGGTCAGGCGGTGAATAGTGCCAGTAATTCAAATAGTTCAAGCTCCAATTCAAGTGCTAGTAACTCATTAATTAATAATACCTCGAGTAATACGTCTTCAAATGGGAGTGTGAATACCCCAGCGATTAATTTGAATAGTGGTTCAAATCAAAATCAACAAGATATTACAAGTTTTAATAGTAATGGCGTGAGTATTATTGCTGATGGTGCACAAAATGCATTAGTGGTAAAAGCAGATCCTCAACTCATGCGTGAAATTGAATCTGCTATTCATCAACTTGACGTGCGTCGTCAACAAATTCTCATTGAGGCTGCTATTGTTGAAGTTGAAGGAAATGACGTAGATCAATTGGGTGTTCAGTGGGCACTAGGTGACATCAGTAGTGGTATTGGTGTAATCAATTTTGATAAAGCGGGTGTGGGGCTGAGTCAATTGGCTTCTGGATTCCTTGGTAATGTAGCTACGGGTGCTGGTTTGATTGGAGCTGGTGCTTCATTGGCCTTAGGTGAATATAAAGAAGGTGCGAATGGATCGCGTAAACTGTATGGCGCACTGATTCAGGCATTGAAGACCAATACTAAGTCGAACTTACTGTCTACACCATCGATTGTCACCATGGATAACGAGGAAGCTTATATCGTTGTGGGTGAGAATGTCCCATTCCAGACAGGATCTGTGACAACGACAGGTGGAACAGCAAACCCTTATACTTCAATTGAGCGTAAAGATGTTGGTGTAACATTAAAGGTCATTCCGCAAATTGGTGAAGGTGGAACAGTTCGTCTTGCTGTAGAACAAGAAGTATCCTCGGTGAAGCCAGATAGTGGTGAGGCGAAAGACTTGGTGACCACTAAGCGTGCCATAAAAACCTCGATTTTGGCTGAAAATGGTCAAACAATTGTACTGGGTGGTCTGATTTCAGATGATACTAAGTTAACGCGTCAAGGCGTCCCAGGTTTAAGCTCGATTCCTGGTTTGGGTAGACTGTTTAGAGCAGATGCAAAGAATAATGTGAAACGAAACCTACTCGTTTTTATTCATCCAACAATCGTAGGAGATACGGCTGATATTCGTAGATTGTCACAGCAACGCTATGATCGTTTATACAGTTTGCAGTTAGCACTGGATGGTGATGGGACATTTAAGAAGTTACCGGATAATGTTGATGATATCTTCCAACAGCGGTTGCCTGTATCAAGTACTCCTCAACCCGTCAAGCCTATCGTAGTGCCATCAACGCCTCAAGCAGTAGAGCCGCAGGTACAGCGTTATACTGCTCCAACAGCACAGTCTAAGCCAGTAGGGCGTGTGATTGAACGTCCAAATGTCATCGTGACTCAGGATCCTGTGGTGAAATCAACGCGAGTGCTGCCAAAGCCTGTGATTTACAATCAAGTTGCCACAACAAATACAAACAATGCCCAAGTCGTGGTGGAAACCCCTGTCGCGATTGAGCCAAAACAAGATGTGCAAAGAACACAAAATACGGTCACAACCACGACATTGAGACCATCTCGATAACATGCGTTCAATGTGAATCTCGAAAACAGCCATGTTAAAATGTCAAAACTTGAATAATGGATCGAAACTATGACTTGGAAATTACAAACAATTACTGGCGAATTTGCGGGTAAAGAAGTTGATATCGATCGAGACATGTTGGTGGGTCGTCATCAAGATGCAGATATTTTGATTCAGTCTGCAGATGTATCACGCCGTCACGCTGCTTTGTTTCTAAAAGAGCAGGTGCTCACTGTTCAAGACTTAGGTTCGTCAAATGGCACGTTTATTAACGATACAAAAGTTGCTGAAGGCGAAACTATTGTTAAAGATGGCGATATTCTGCAATTTGCTAGCCATAAATTTTCAGTTTTAGCACCTGCGCAATCTGCACAAACATTACAAGATGTTCAGCAGCCTAGCGAAGCAATCGCAACAGCTGAAATTTCTTCAAAGGTTGCAGTAGAGAAGACAGCAGCAGCTGAAATGCTTGAGCAGGGTATGCCTGATCTGAAAGAGCGAGATAGCTCAGTTCAGCTTAGTCGAGATGGTATGCCTCAAAATGTAGGAATTCCTAAACCAGCGCCAATTCCTGAGGGAGTTGATGTTAATACAACTGTCAATAAGCATGAAGCGTGTGAGGTAAATATTCCTGCAACTTGTACGGAAAAAGAGTTGGAAACTCAAAAAAATGCCAATATTGGCTTAATGGCATTATTGGTGTTAGTGATTGTGGCACTGGTTGCCTGGTTTATTTTCAACTAAGTTGCATGTGATTTTTTAAGGCATGCTTTCGCATGCCTTTTTTGTTAGGTTTAAAATAATGAATATTGCGAATTTGGAACAGCGTGACTTAATTCTTTTTGATCTGGATGGAACTTTGGTTGATTCGGCATTTGATCTATATCGTGCCATGAATATGAGTTTGAATGTATTAGAACTGCCTTTGGTCACAGAATCTCAAGTTCGAAATTGGATTGGCAAAGGGACTTCATTGTTCTGTCAGAGTGTTTTAATGCATCTGACTGGGCGTGTAGAGCCTTCTGAGCATCAACAATTATTGGATACTTTTTTAGAAATTTATAATGCCGAACCGTGCGTGGATACGCGTCCATTTCACGGCATTATCGAATTTTTAGAGTGGGGTCGAGCTCATCAAAAAAAAATGGTGTGTGTCACGAATAAGCCGGAATTACCCGCTAGAAAAATATTGGCTGAATTAAAGATGGATCACTATTTTGTGGATACGGTGGGTGGAGATCGTTTTGAGGTGAGAAAACCAGATCCTAAACCTTTGTTGCATTGTGTTGAGGCCTTTGGAACTGATCTGGACAATACCTTGATGATTGGTGACTCATCGAATGATGTAGAGGCAGCGCGCCGTGCGGGTATTGATTGTATTGTCGTAAGCTATGGTTATAATCATGGTGAAGATATTCAGTTATGTAAGCCGCAACAAGTAGTTGATGATTTAACTGTGTTGATTTCTAAATAAGTTGTAATAAATAAAGAAGGGTAGAGGAATGAATAGTTTTAATGTTTTTCGATGGCGTCTCTCAGCGCAGACCTTATAGAACATTCAATATGCATCGAAAACTACAGAGAATTCCTCATGACAACGTCAACTCAATTTCAACAACTTCAATCACAAGGTTTTAACTTAATTCCAGTTTATCGCCAACGCTTAGCAGATACTGATACTCCATTGTCAGTATTTGCACGTTTAAAACAACATCAACAAGCCTATTTATTTGAGTCTGTAGAAGGTGGTGAAAACTGGGCGCGTTATTCCATTATTGGTCTAGGTGAGTCAACCGTATTCTCTTGTAATGCAGGACAGTTAACAATTCAGAATGCTGACGGTCAAGTCGAATCGTTTGAATGCCAGGATCCTTTCCAGTATATCCGTGACTTTCAATCGCAGTTCAAAGTGCCATCAAAAGCAGAACTTCCAGATTTGCCTAACTTTACAGGGGGCTTGGTGGGCTATCTAGGTTATGACGCGGTACGTTATATTGAACCGCGCTTAAATAACGTTCCTGATGCTGATCCTGTTGGATTGCCAGATTTATGGCTCATGTTGTCTAAAACAGTTGTAGTTTTTGATAATTTAAAAGACACGCTATTTATTATCGTACATGCGGATACACAGGATGCGGATGCTTTTAATAAAGCACAAAGCCAGCTGGATGAAATTGAATCATTACTTGCCACACCGGTGAGCTTGCAGGCAAAGCCTCACACGGCCCCTCATTTTGAATCATTAACAGGTAAAGAAAAATTCTTAGAATCGATTGAAACGGTTAAAGAGTACATTCGTGCGGGTGATGTGATGCAGGTGGTTCCTGGTCATCGCATGGTATCGGACTTTGATGGTGATCCTTTACAAGTATATCGT
The DNA here is from genome assembly GCF_056779755.1 of Acinetobacter sp. 24-47-66. Classification (NCBI taxonomy): domain Bacteria; kingdom Pseudomonadati; phylum Pseudomonadota; class Gammaproteobacteria; order Moraxellales; family Moraxellaceae; genus Acinetobacter; species Acinetobacter sp. 24-47-66. The sequence goes on along the minus strand of NZ_JBWYIL010000003.1, from coordinate 1,453 downwards.
GCATTACGTCATCTTAATCCTTCACCATATCTGTTTTTAGTACAAGGAAAAACGCTTAGTGATGAAAAGCCATTTTATATTGTGGGCTCATCACCAGAAATTTTATCGCGTTTAGAAAATGGGGTGGCGACTGTGCGCCCATTAGCGGGCACACGACCACGCGGTAAAACCAAAGAAGAAGATTTAGCGCTGGAAAAAGATTTACTTTCCGATGAGAAAGAAATCGCAGAGCACTTAATGTTGATTGATTTGGGTCGCAATGATATTGGGCGTGTATCAAAAATCGGTAAAGTGCAAGTCACTGATCAAATGGTGATCGAACGTTATTCACATGTCATGCATATTGTTTCTAATGTGCAAGGGGAAGTTGCGGAAGGCGTAGATGCTTTGGATGTTTTTAAAGCAACATTCCCTGCAGGAACACTTTCTGGGGCGCCAAAAATTCGTGCTATGGAAATTATTGACGAAGTTGAGCCAGTAAAACGTGGAATTTTTGGCGGTGCTGTTGGTTATTTAGGCTGGCATGGTGAAATGGACATGTCTATCGCAATTAGAACCTGTGTTATTCGCGAAAATAAGGTTTATGTACAGGCTGGTGCGGGTCTTGTTGCAGACTCAAATCCTGATTCTGAGTGGAATGAAACCCAAATAAAAGCTCGCGCAGTGATCAAAGCGGTTGAATTATCATCAAACGGATTGATTTTGTGAGTTTTTAGGGTTTTTTTTGAAAAAAACACTTGCACGGATTTCAAGTTTTGCTAAACTGCACACCGTTCCGATACGAAACGTACGAAACACTAAGAAACGCCGGCATAGCTCAGTTGGTAGAGCAACTGACTTGTAATCAGTAGGTCCACAGTTCGAATCCGTGTGCCGGCACCATCTTAGAGAGTTTAAGTAGTCGAGTAAAGAACAACACTGAAGTAAGTGTAAATGGTGAGATTCCCGAGCGGTCAAAGGGAGCAGACTGTAACTCTGCCGCGTAAGCTTCGAAGGTTCGAATCCTTCTCTCACCACCAATTTTAAAACTTCGATCTAGTGTCTTACCAATATGCGGGAGTAGCTCAGTTGGTAGAGCGGCAGCCTTCCAAGCTGCATGTCGCGAGTTCGACCCTCGTCTCCCGCTCCATCGAAGTGTTAAATGCTCTTATAGCTCAGTGGTAGAGCACTCCCTTGGTAAGGGAGAGGTCTCGAGTTCAAATCTCGATAAGAGCTCCAGATATACAGTTTAGTAGAAATTTCTACAAAGTTTTAAAGAAAGCAGGCTTATTAGTCTGCTTTTCAAGTATTTAAAGTGTCATTTTTTTGGCGACAGGTCGATACTGAACAATCTTAGAATTGTGTTCGACGTAAACGAGGAAGATCTCATGGCTAAGGCTAAGTTTGAACGTAATAAGCCACACGTTAACGTGGGCACAATCGGTCACGTTGACCATGGTAAAACAACTTTAAC